>NZ_JBQCYC010000001.1:0-67740 GCF_052087705.1 Flaviflexus sp.
GCCCGGAGGCCTTCCCTAAATCACACCCCGTTCACAACCTCCCAAGGAAGTACAGCTAGTCGTCGTGGTCTTGTCCGTGCCGTTGACCAGGTGGTCCGCATTGACCTTTGGATGATACGAATGCACTGGGTGACAGGGATAGCCGTGGGCGACGGGTAAGAACTGTGCCGAAGAATCGAAACAAAAGTTGAGGGGACGGTTCGTCATCGGACCGTCCCCTCGGACAATATCAAGCAGAATTGCTTGGCTCGAACGCCACCGCTTGCGATGGGCACTGACGCTTAGTCTTGTGCGTGCCAGTTCTGAGCTGTGGCAGTGCCCGTCGCGTAGCCGTATCAGTGCTCGTCGTAGTAGCCCTGGTCGATGGCGCGCTGGTAGGAGGCCCTGATTTCCTCTTCGGCGGCTGCGCGGTCAACCCAGTGAGCGCCTTCGACGGACTTGCCGGGCTCGAGGTCCTTGTAAACCTCGAAGAAGTGCTGGATCTCCAGGCGGTGGAACTCGGACACATCATCGATGTCGACACGCCACGACGCACGCTGGTCGCCCGCCGGGACACAAAGGACCTTGTCGTCGCCGCCCGCTTCGTCCTTCATGCGGAACATGCCGAGAGCGCGGCACCGAATGACACAGCCCGGGAACGTCGGTTCCTCAAGAAGGACGAGGGCGTCGAGCGGGTCGCCGTCCTCACCCAGGGTGTCATCGATAAAGCCATAGTCATCGGGGTAGCGGGTCGCGGTGAACAGCATGCGGTCGAGGCGAATGCGTCCCGTCTTGTGGTCGACTTCGTACTTGTTCCGGTTGCCCTTCGGAATCTCGATGGTGACATCGAACTCCAGCATGGCGCCTCCTTCGGCTACGGGTTCCTTGTGTGGTGAACGGTGAACGAACGTGACAGACTAATGTCGTGAAGGCACGATCGCAGGCAGGTATTGTTGCTGTCTTGATACTACTCGGTGGATACGTCATTGCGGATGCAGTTGATATCGCACCGGGTGTCTTGACCGCAGCGGACAAGCCGTTAGAACCACGAGCCTACCCTGAAGTTGCCAGTTATGAGGTAATTGACGCAGACGTTCCCCAAAATGATTCGGGACAGAAACTTTCCGCCGAACGAATCGAACAAATCGCCCAGGCATTGGCCAGCGATCCCCGAAATACTGGCTCCACATCATTCGTTGTCCGCGACCTCGACGGCAATGTCGTGTACGACATGTCCGGCTCGACCGGACGTCTCCCAGCATCGAGCATCAAAATTCTCACTGCCTCCGCAGCCCTCTACGAGCTGGGCCCCACCGCAACTCTTCCCACAACAACCGTGCTTTCTGGGGACCGCCTATTCCTTGTCGGTGGTGGCGATATTTACCTGTCACCAGAAGAGGGGGATTCTGACTCGATCGTCGGGCACGCTGGCCTTGCCGACCTTGCCGACCAGACCGCAGAAGACCTCGCGGAGCGGGGAACCTCCTCCGTTGTGCTCACCGTCGACTCGAGCGCGTTTGCCGGGGCCGATTATCACGAGAATGTTCAGGGAACGGACCGCGTTTTTATCATGCCGATGAGGCCGATCGCGGTGGACGGTGGTGCCCTTGACGGCACCTACGTGGCAAACCCCGATATCTATGCGGCCGAGGTTTTTGCTGAGCTGCTGACCGAGCGCGGTATTACTGTCACGTCCGTGACAACGGGGTCCGCGCCGGAGATCACCGACGACAACACTTCCGGTGTTGTCTACTCGGCTCCCGTCCGCGAGCTCGTTGACTACATGCTGACCATGTCAGATAACTCTCTAGCAGAGGTTCTCGGCCACCTCGTGGCAGCAGAACGCGGCCTGGTTCCCGACTTCGACGGCTCGGCCCGCGGAGTCTACGAGTCTCTCGTTGAGCAGGGCTTCTCCACCACCGGGGTAACGATCTCGGACACGGCCGGCCTGTCGGTCGATAACCGGGTGACCGGCCTGCTGCTCACGGAGGTGCTCACCCACGCCGGCTCCTGCAGCGGCTGCGAGATCGCATCCGTCCCGCACGGACTGCCTATCTCGGGTTTCAACGGAACGCTTGCCAGCAGGTTCGAGGGCCTGACGAGCGAGGGCCTGGTGCGAGCCAAGACAGGTACCCTGATTAAGGCGAACTCCCTGTCGGGTTACTTCACGACAGGTGAGGGCGAGACGCTCGCCTTTTCCATACTTATTGACGACATCGAATCCGGAACCACAGGAATTGTTCGTCCCGCAATGGACGAAGCTATTGATCTTCTGGTGACGGGAGGGGAAGAGAATGCCGGTTGATCCGACAGTTGCCTACCGCCGAGTGCGCCAGCTTTCCGGGAGCGGCCCCACGATTACTCCCGCACGTGCACGGGCAGTTGCGACCGGACTCCGCAGAGCGGCCGCGGTAGCACCCGGGATTGTTGCCACCCAAACGGGCCTCCATCATCTTCTCGAGGACGTTGAGTCAAAGCCCGTCTCCGTTCTTGCTCGGCCGGGATGGGCGCAGGCCGCTGCCCTGTCCGTCTCGCCGTTCCTGGACCCCCTGGTTGGGGAGAAGAAGATTCAGTCCCGGATAGCTTCCGAAGAACTGGCCGCGGCTCTCGCTGTCATGGCTCCGCGGATCCTTGGCCAGTACGACCCGTTTGCTCTCACAGTCCTGCCCGGGCAGGGGCTTCCCATCGAAGGCAGGCTCCTTCTCGTCGCACCGAATATTTGGGATTTCTCCAGCGAATGGAATCTTGACAGCAGGGATATCCAGCTTTTTGTTTGCGTTCACGAGTTCACTCACGCCTTCCAGTTCACGGCCGCGCCCTGGCTGAAGGATGTTCTGATCGCCAAGGTGCGGATCGCCATGGACTCAATCGAAGATTCGTTCTCCGCGGACGCGCTCTCCGAGCTCCTGGCAATCATGTCGATCCTGGAAGGTCATGCCGAGTACGTCATGAACACCGTGCCGATCGCACGCATTCCATCACGGAAGCGGATCACCGCCGCCATTAAGGCGCGCCGAGGCTCCGGCGGTCAGCTCGCTCAGGCGCTGAAAAAGCTTCTTGGCTTTGACCTGAAGCTTGACCAATACAGCGAGGGCGAAGGTTTCGTGAAGGCGATTATTTCCTCTCATGGTCACGAGGGATTCAACACGTTGTGGACCAACCCCGGCTACCTGCCCGGCCCCGACGAGATCAAGGACCCGCAGTCGTGGATCGACCGCGTGCTGTCCTAGCAGCGCGCCAGGCAGTTCGCGCCGTCCTCGCCACCCTCCCCGCAGGCTCACGCATGATCGTTGCCTGCTCTGGAGGATCCGACTCCCTGGCCCTCGCCCTGGCACTCGCAGCGGAAGCACCGCGGGCCGCAATCATTCCCTCACTCCTCACCGTGGATCACGGAATCCTGCCCGGCTCCGCCGGGCGAGCTGAACAGCTCGTGGAAAGAATGTCGCAGTACCTGCCATCCCGCTCCGTCAGAATCGACGCCGGGGGCGAGGATGGCCCCGAGGGCAGCGCCCGCGCCGCACGCTACCGAGCGCTCGCCGAAGAAGCACGAAGACTTGGCGACCCCTCCCGGGGCCCCGCCTTGGTTCTGCTGGGGCACACGATGGACGACCAGGCAGAAACTGTTCTCATGGGACTCGGCAGGGGAAGTGGCCCCCGCTCGATCGCCGGCATGCGTCCCGTTGGTCTTCTTCCCGGCACCGAGGACGTTCCAGCTGCTCGGCCGCTCCTTGGCCTGACCCGCGAGGACCTGCAGCAGGCCTGCAGGCAGTGGGGTGAGCAGTGGTGGGATGATCCGAGCAATCGAGCGGAGGGTCCGTGGCGGACCGCGAGCGGTGAACCGCTCCGCCGGGCCGCGATCCGGGACTATGCGCTCCCCGAACTGTCAACGGCCCTGGGTCAAGACGTGAGAGAGCCGCTCGCACGCACGGCTGAACTCCTGCGCGAGGACCTGGACTATCTCGACAAGGTAGCGGAGGAGGCACTGGAGGATTGCCGGGACGGCGATGAATTACTTCTGGAAGCGTTACGTGGTCAGCCGGTTCCGGTCCGCACCCGCGTGGTGCGCCTGTGGCTCCTCGAGCAGGGGGCCCGAGCCGGTGAGCTGACCAGCACGCACGTACGCGGCGTGACCCGTCTGCTTGAGGCGGAGACCGGTAAGGGAATTGATGTGCCGGGCCTTCGCGCATCGAGAACGAGGCACTCCCTTAAACGCGCCGTGGAGTAGCATGAGGAGCTAGTGGCAAGACACGAAGGGAAAACTGTGGATCAGACGGATATGGGCGAGGATCTCCAGAAGATCCTCATCACCGAGGAGCAAATCGATAGCCGACTGGCGGAGTTGGCGGCGCAGATCGATAAGGACTACGAAGGCAAGGACATTCTTGTCGTCGGTGTCTTAAAGGGCGCGGTCATGGTCATGGCTGATCTGGTCCGCAAGATCCACACCCCGCTCACAATGGACTGGATGGCGGTGTCGTCCTACGGATCCGGCACAAAGTCCTCCGGTGTAGTTCGGATCCTTAAGGACCTCGAGACGGACCTGGAAGGCCGTCACGTCCTTATCGTGGAAGACATTATTGACTCGGGGCTCACCCTGTCGTGGCTCAAGTCGAACCTTGAATCCCGCGGCCCCGCCTCCGTTCAGATCGCGACTCTCCTGCGCAAGCCGGAGGCCGCGACCGTCGACATCCATGTTGAATACGTTGGCTTCGACATCGCCAACGAATTCGTTGTCGGATACGGCCTCGACTATGCGGAGAAGTACCGGAACCTGCCTTTCATCGGCACCCTGGCCCCCCATGTCTATGGCGGATAACCCTCGTAAGCACCGGCGACTCCCGGGCAATCAAGACAAGCCCTGGCAGCAGGACGGAAACCAGCCTGCCCCCGACCAGGATGAACAGACAGGCAACCGGCCAGGAAATAAGCCGGGCGACAAGCCCGGCCGCACCCAGCCGGGTGATCGTAAATCCACGGGTAAGCGCTCCGATGGCAAGAACGGCAAGGGCCGCACTGGAAAGACCCAGGCAGGCAAGGGTCAGACCGGTAAGGGACAGGAGAAGAAGCGTTCCTGGTTCTCGTGGGTCATCATCGCCCTGTTCTTTGCTGCCTCCTACTTCCTCTTCTTCGGAGGAAGCGACTACACGACCGTCACCACCTCCCAGGGCATTGAGATCCTAGAGGAGCAGGACGTTGAACGCGTCGTCATCACCGAAGGCGCCCAAACCGTACGCGTTGACCTTGCGAACGAGATCACGGTCATGGATGAGGAGGGCAACGAACAGGAAGCTGGCGACAAGGTTGCCTTCCAGTACCTCTACGCCCAAGCCGACGACATGGTGTCTCTCGTCGAGGGTGCTGAGCCGGAGAACGGCTACAACTCCCTCGTTCCCCAAGAGTCGATCTGGTCGAGCATGCTCATCATGCTCGTCCCGTTCATCATCATTATCGGCCTGTTCTTCTTCCTCCTACCCAAGATCCAGCAGGGCGGCATGGGAGGCTTCGGCAAGATCCGCTCCCGCGGAGGCGACCTCGACAAGGAAATGCCGGACGTTACCTTCACGGATGTGGCGGGCGCCGACGAGGCGGTCGAAGAACTCGGTGAAATCAAGGAGTTCCTTGAGAACCCCCAAAAGTTCACCGCCATGGGAGCCAAGATCCCCAAGGGCGTTCTGCTCTACGGACCTCCCGGAACCGGCAAGACCCTTCTTGCACGGGCCGTAGCGGGCGAAGCCAAGGTCCCGTTCTTCTCCATCTCCGGCTCCGAATTCGTCGAAATGTTTGTCGGCGTTGGCGCCTCCCGCGTCCGCGACCTTTTCACAAAGGCAAAGCAGTCAGCCCCCGCCATCATCTTCGTCGACGAAATCGACGCCGTTGGTCGTTCCCGCGGTGTCGGTATCGGCGGCGGCAACGATGAACGCGAGCAGACCCTCAACCAGCTCCTGGTTGAGATGGACGGCTTTGACGCCACAACCAACATCATCCTGATCGCGGCCACGAACCGTCCCGACGTTCTCGATCCGGCCCTGCTCCGCCCCGGCCGTTTCGACCGACAGATCTCCGTGGATGCCCCGGATCTTCCCGGACGCACGAAGATCCTCGAAGTCCACGCCGAAGGAAAGCCGATCGAGAAGGACGTTGAGCTCGAGGCAATCGCGCGTCGAACCCCCGGGTTCACCGGTGCCGATCTCGCCAACCTCCTCAACGAGGCGGCGCTGCTCGCGGCACGTCAAAGCCAGAAGAGCATCAACCTCGACGACCTCGACGAGGCAATCGACCGCGTGATTGCGGGACCTCAGCGACGCACCCGGGTCATGAACCCGAACGAGAAGCGGATGACGGCGTACCACGAGGGCGGGCACGCGCTCGCGGCAGCCGCCCTTAATCACACGGATCCGGTCACGAAGGTGACGATCCTGCCGCGCGGACGGGCACTCGGTTACACGATGGTTATGCCCACCGAGGACAAGTACTCGACGTCCCGCAACGAGCTCCTCGACCAGCTGGTCTATGCGCTCGGCGGCCGCGTCGCGGAGGAGCTTGTCTTCCACGACCCGACAACCGGTGCCTCGAATGACATCCAGAAGGCCACGAGCATTGCTCGGAAGATGGTGACCGAATACGGAATGTCCTCCCGCGTCGGTGCCGTCCGGCTTGCCTCCGAGGAATCGGATCCTATGACCCGTGCCGCCGGTGGTGGCGGAACGGAGTACTCGGACCGCATGGCCCACGTTGTTGACCAGGAAGTCCGGGCCCTCATTGACGATGCTCATGACGAATGCTGGAAGCTCATGACGGAGAATCGGCACATTCTGGATGAGCTGGCAGCCCGCCTTCTCGAGAAGGAAACCCTTCTCGAGAAGGAGCTCGCCGAGATTTTCGAGCCGGTTATTAAGGCTCCCGAACGGAAGCTGTGGCTGAGCTCTGACGATCGCCCGTCCGACAATGTTCCGCCCATCGACCACCCGGTGAAGAGCCATTCTGGAGATCATGCCGGTGAGGTGAGGGCCGGTCTGCCTAGCGCTCCAGAAACACAGGGCGAGCCACATGGTGAAGGCGATACGGCCTCGGGTGAGTCCGGTGTTGGTGCACCGGAAGAGACGGAGGAATCGTGACCTTTGATGCGAACGGCGTTGAGCGTGCCATCCGCGACCTTCTTATTGCCATTGGGGAGGACCCCGGTCGCGACGGACTGAAGGAGACCCCCGCACGGATGGCTCGTGCCTACGAGGAAATGTTCTCCGGCCTGCACTCGGACCCGACCGAGGTGCTGTCGGCCTCGTTCGATCTCGACTACCAGGAGATGATCCTCGTCAAGGACATCACCGTCTACTCGGTGTGCGAACATCACCTGCTGCCCTTCTACGGCAAGGCCCACATTGGCTACATTCCGGGAGCCGACGGCAAGGTGACCGGGCTGTCCAAGCTTGCTCGCCTCGTTGACGGTTATGCGAAGCGCCCCCAGATCCAAGAGCGTCTCACCTCCGAGGTGGCGGATGCTCTCATGGACCCGCTGGGCGCCAGCGGAGCAATCGTTGTCGTCGAGGCCGAGCACATGTGCATGTCGCTACGCGGCGCCCGCAAACCCGGCTCCCACACGGTCACGTCCGCGGTGCGAGGCGCGATGAGGAACGCCGCAACCAGGGCCGAGGCCATGAGCCTCATCATGAGCCGCTAGGAGGGCCCGTGGAAATCCTCGGAATCCTCAACGTCACGCCCGACTCCTTCTCGGACGGCGGGCGGTGGGCCAGCGCCGAGGAGGCCCTGGCCCGGGGCCGACAGCTGGCGGTCGACGGCGCAACAATTATTGACGTTGGCGGAGAATCGACCCGGCCAGGTGCCACTCCCATCACCTCCGATGAAGAATGGGACCGGATTGGTCCCGTTGTCGAGGGGCTGATCGCCGATGGTCTGACGGTGTCGGTCGATACCTACCACGCGGAGACAGCACGCCGGGCGATTGCCGCGGGCGTCCCCATCATCAACGACGTGACGGGTGGCCGGATCGAACCGGAGATCCACACTGTTGTTGCGGGCTCGGAAGCCCAGTACGTTCTGCAACATTCCCGCGGTGGAGCGGTCACAACCAACGACACGGCCGTTTATGACAGCATCATCGATGACGTCGCGCGGGAAATGTCCGTCGCCATTGAGAAAGCCGTTGCAACTGGAATCGATGAGTCGAGACTGATCCTCGATCCGGGACTCGGATTCTCCAAGGTCGGAGAGCAGGACTGGGATGTTCTTGCGGGGCTCGACAGGCTCATGGCGATGTTACCGGGACGCTGGCTTATCGGGCACTCCCGCAAGCGCTTCCTGAGCTCGGTGAGTGACGATCGGGATTTCGCCACCGCGCTTGTTACGTCTCATCTTGTCGGCAGGGTCTGGGGCGTGCGGGTGCACGACGCCAAGTCCAATGCCGCAGCTCTTACTGTCGCGAGGAGATTCCATGGCTGAGCTATATCTTCCCGGAGGGGAACTGTCCGACCGTATCGCCCTCACCGGACTGAAGGTCAGGGGATTCCACGGCGTCTTTGAGCACGAGCGGGAGAACGGTCAGGACTTCATCATAGATGTCGTCCTCCACACCTCCATGCACCGCACCCCCTACGGCGATGATCTTGCGCAGACCATTAACTATGCTGAGGTCGCCGACAAGGTTGTGGAGATCGTTTCGGGGGAGCCCCTCAACCTCATCGAAACGCTCGCCGAACGAATCGCGGATGCTGCCCTGCAGTTCGGTGCCCTCGCAGCCGACGTCACCGTGCACAAGCCCCAGGCGCCAATCGAGCATTCTTTTGCGGATGTGGATGTGACGGTCCGCAGGCTCTCGAAGCTCCTGCAGCCGCCCAAGCCCGCCGCCGAAGTCGTTGTCGGCATCGGATCGAATATGGATGATCCGGTCACCCAGGTGGAGATTGGGGCAGGCAAGCTCGCCAAGGTCCTCGAGTATGAGCGGATGTCCCGCAGGCGCGTCACCGCGGCTGAGGTTATGCCGGGGCAACCCTCGCAACCGAATTACATCAACGCGGTCATGGTGGGCTATACGACGCTGTCGCCGCTGGCACTGTTGAGAGAGCTCCAGCGGATTGAGGACGAGCAGGGCAGGGTCCGCGAAGAACGCTGGGGCCCGCGCACACTCGACCTCGACCTCGTCTCCTACAAGGTTGCTGGCAAGGAGATCACCTCGGATGACCCGAACCTGACGCTACCTCACCCCCGCGCCCACGAACGAAGTTTCGTTCTGGAACCCTGGGCAGAGGTTGATCCGTGGGGGATGCTGAGCGGGAAGCCGGTCCGGAGATGACGTCAGCGAAGCAGATGGTGGGATGGCTTGTGCTCAGCCTTCTCATTGGCTTCGTTGGCGCCGCCGCCTGGATCCGCTCGACCGTTCCACTTGTTGCCATCCCCGATTTCACGTGGACAATTCCGCTTGTTTTGGCGGTCGGTGTCCTGGTGTCGGCGTGGCCAGTGAAGGCCATGGCGGACGGTAAGAAGCGGACAATGAATCCGCTAACGGCCGCGCGAATCGCGGTCTTCTGCCAGGCGTGCTCCCGCGGCGGCATGATCCTCGCCGGAATCTGCCTCGGTGCCTGGTTCGCGTTTAGCGGCGAAAACGCCGTGTTCCTGAACGAGCAGGCCTCCGCTGCCCTCTGGGCGGGGGTGGCTTCGTTGGTTCTTGCGGGAGCGGGCTGGCTCGGCGAATGGTGGTGCTCGATCGACGACGATGACGACGACGCTCCCGCGGCGGCGCAGGGCGCCTAGTTCGTCTGCCGCAACGCCCGATATCTCCGTCAGCGCAACTCCTGTCCGGTGATCCAAGCCACTGATTCAAGCCGGTGCGAGAATCCAGCCGGGCAGGTTCCCTACCGGGTTAGCGATCTCGGTCAGTTATTGATCCCACGGCCGCCCAGTCTGCGTACCTACCCGGTGCTCGAGTACGCTTTATTTATGATCATGTCGCCGCTAGCCCCCGGAATTTCATTCGTTGGGATCTCGCGGGATCAAGCGAAAATACGCGGACTTATTGCAGTTATCTGCCTCCTTCCGCTACTCGCGCTCCTCATTGTTTCCATTGCCCTGTGGGATCTCCTCTGGGTCACCATTGTCGTGGCCGTTGCGCTCGTCATCGGGCTCTTCATCATGTTTGTCCAGGTCCGTGCGGTCTTCTACACCGGCTACCATGAAACCGATGAGGAACTGCTCGTGTGCCGGGGGATTCTTTTCCGGAAGCTCGACGTCGTGCCATACGGCCGCATGCAGGAGGTGACGGTCGAGGACGGTCCTCTCATGAGGCACTACGGCCTTGCGAAGATCACGATGGAAACAGCATCCTCGACGACTGACACGTCGATCCCGGGTGTGCGACGGGATGAGGCGGACCGCCTGCGCAGGCGCCTCACGGAGCTGGGCTCCACCAAGATGGAAGGGCTGTAGCCATGGGAACGGTCCCCTTCGACGAACCTGACTCCGCACATTTCGAAGCGGCTACGGCGGCGAATCCTGAGCAGGCGGCCGATCTGATCCCGGAGGACCAGTGGAAGCGCTTCCACTGGGCTACGCCCCTGTTCTCACTGTGGAAGGTGTGGGCCGCCCTCGTTGCCTTCGCGCTGTCGATCTTGGTCCAGGCCCTTGATGCTGGGGTCTCGGAAATCCTGGAGACCCTGACGGGAATTAGCAGGACAACGGTTCTCATCATTATTGCGGTCCTCGTTGGCCTGTCGCTTCTTGTTGTTCTGGTGGCCTGGGTTTTCTGGCGCAAACAGCGCTACGTTCTTGCCCCTTCGGGAATTCACTATCGTTCGGGCATTATCTCCGGCACGCATCGCCACGTGCGGTGGGATCGCATCCAGTCCGTGGAGATCAAGCAGGGAATCATTCCCCGGATTGTTGGACTCGGAGCAATCGTTATCGACTCCGCCTCCACCAGCGGAGACGATCTTTCCCTTGGCTTGCTGAAGATGAACGAGATACAGCGGCTACGCGGGGAGATTCTGCGGATTGCCACGGCAGCTCGAACCGGGCAAGAGTTCCAGGTTGAGGACCGCGACCTGCCGAACCTGTACGACCCTGACGACGCTTACCAGGGAGAGAAGCCGTTCTATCGGCTCCCCACCAAGGTGCTCCTCGGCTCGATGCTCCGGTCCGGGACAGTTCTGGGCATCATCGGCGGTATTGCCATCATCCTCATTCCCGTTTTCCTCTTTGATGAGTCCTTCTCCATCGGCATCTTTGTTGCCCTCGGTGGTGCCGTGGCGGTGGGATGGGGGCAGTTCAACCTCAACCACGGCCTCCAGCTGTTCCTCACAGCCGATGGGATCCGGGTGAGACGCGGCCTGACCACAACAACGACGCAGACAATCCCGCCCAGGCGGATCCACGCCGTTAAGATCAGTCAGTTCCTGCTGTGGCGCGGGAAAGACTGGTGGCAGGTGGAGGTACTGGTCGCCGGCTCGATCTCCAAGGATGCCGACAATGCAAGTACGATGCTCATGCGGAGCGTGATCATGCCCGTGGGTACACGGGCCGAGGCCCTTGACCTGCTGTGGACGATCGTTCCCGATATCGGTGTGGACAACCTGCAAGAGTTTTTCGACGATGCTCTCGTCGGCAAGGGCCCGTCTGCTTTCTTCGTGGCGCCGCCCAGGAAATCGAGGTGGCTAGATCCGCTTCGTCGCAAGCGGAACGGTATTGCCCTCACGAGAACCGTGGCGGTCCTTCGCGACGGCTGGGCTAGCCGGAGCATGACCGTGGCGTTCCACGGCCACTGGCAGGGACTGAAAGCCACCCAGGGCCCCATCCAGCGAAAGCTGGGCCTGGCGACGTGCCGGCTGTCGCTCGTGTCCGGCACGATCCACTGGGAGGGTAAGAACTTTGGTTTGACGCAGGTGCATGGCCTCCTTGAAGAAGAACGCAACATTGGCTTGGAAGCCCGCGCCCGCAACGACAGGGAATCTATCGACCAGTGGGCGGAAAGAGTGGGAGTTTCGTGAAACTCGGAATCGGCATTATCTCCGCAGGTAAAGTCGGCGCTGTCCTTGGGGCCGCGCTCGGCAGAGCCGGACACACGCTGGTCGCGGCCCACGCGCGTTCCGAAGAGTCGATCGACCGGGCCGAGATGCTTCTCCCGGGAGTTCCCCTCCAAGACGTGGAAGAGATCGTCCGCACCTGCGAACTGGTTCTCCTTGCGGTGCCCGACAGCGAGCTCCCCGGCATTGTTTCCGGGCTGGCGAAGATGAAGGCATGGCAAAGCGGGCAGCTGCTCGTTCACACCGCAGGTAGCGTCGGAACCGAGGTCCTCGAGCCCGCCACCTCGCTCGGAGCACTGGGCCTTGCCATCCACCCCGCCATGACCTTCACCGGAACCTCCCTTGATCTGGCACGGCTGGTGGGATGTCCGTTTGGGGTATCCGGGCCGGCAACGATCCTCCCCATTGCGCATGCCCTCGTGAGCGAGATGGAGGGGGTTCCCGTTGAGGTCGATAACGACAAGAGGGGCCTCTACCACGCGGCACTTGCTCATGGCGGCAACCACCTCGTCACCGTTGTCACTCAGGCGATGCGGCTCCTCGAGGACGTGGGGATCACCGATCCCGGTGCCTTCCTCGCACCGCTCGCAACGGCCAGCCTCGATGGGGCACTGCGGTCGGGCGAAGCCCTCCTGACCGGCCCAATCGTACGCGGGGACGGCGTTACTCTTGAGAAGCACCTCGAGGTCCTTGCCGACCATCCGCAAACCCAAGAGTCATACCGCGCGCTCGCGCTAGCCACCACCGAGCGCGCCCTGGCCCGCATGAAAATCAGCGAAACAAAGGCAGCAGAACTCCGCAAGATCCTCGGCGACTGAATATCCGTGATACCCCTGAAACGTGGACCCGTTGGATCATGGGGGATGAGACTGCGTGGTCGAGGGGCGTAGGCTTAAGCCCGTGACTAATGTTGTTTCTACAAAAAAGGAACTGATCGAGGCTCTTCCCATCACGGGAAGCATTGGCCTGGTCATGACCATGGGGGCGTTGCATGTGGGACACCGACAACTCGTTGATGCTGCCCGGAAGGAAAACGAGACCGTTGTGGTCTCGATCTACGTGAACCCGCTCCAGTTCGCACCCGGCGAGGATTTCGATACGTACCCGAGGAACCTGGCGCAGGACCTCGAACTTCTCGGAGACGTCGATATTGTTTTTGCTCCCACAGATGAGGAAATGTACCCGCGTGAACCGCTCGTTCGCGTGAACCCGGGTGAGGTTGCCACCCGCTTTGAAGGCAAGACCCGCCCGACGCATTTTGCCGGAGTTCTTCAGGTCGTTGCGAAGGTGCTTAACCTTGTTCGCCCGGACCGGGCCTACTTTGGTCAGAAGGATGCTCAGCAACTTGCCCTCGTTCGCACGATGGTGGCGGACCTGGATATGCGTACCAACATCGTCGCCGTCCCGATCGTCCGCGAAGAATCGGGCCTCGCACTATCATCTCGCAATGCCTATTTGAGCACTGAGGAGCGCAACCTTGCCCTTGCCCTCGTAGGATCACTACGCGCGGCACGCGAAGCGGCCGCGGCAGGAGCCAGCCCCGAGGAGACCGAGAAGGTCCTCTCCGAAGCGCTGGAGGCCGCCGAAGGTGTTGCCGTTGACTACGCCACGATTGTCAATCCGGACACCTTCCAACGAGTATCCTCTAACGCGAAGCAGGGCCTGGGTATCGTCGCGGCGCGAGTAGGACCAACCAGGCTCATCGACAACATGGAGGTAACCTTTGGCTAAGCGGATGCGCCGGATGATGACCGGTAAGATTCACCGCGCCACGATCACGGGTGCGGATCTCCACTACGTCGGATCGGTGACGGTCGACGCGGACCTCTTGGACGCGGCCGACATCCTGCCCGGCGAGGCCGTCGACATTGTGGACGTCACTAACGGTGCTCGTCTCACAACCTACACCATCCCCGCTGAGCGGGGGAGCGGCGAGCTGCAGATCAACGGTGCCGCCGCCCACCTCGTCCACAAGGGCGACATCGTCATCCTCATTGCCTACGGCGAGCTGGATGATGTTCATGCCCGCACCTACACGCCGCACGTCGTCTTCGTCGACGAAAATAACGCCATTATCGAGACCTCGGACGAGCCCGGCCAGGTCCCGGACAACGCGACCGGCCTCGTCTCTTCCGGCCAGCCATTTGCGGAATACCGCTCGGGTTCCAACAGCTCCGAGAGCGAAACTACCAAGTAACCGCCCCGGCAAGCTTTAAGAATGCTCCTGTGCCCGCACCGATCCGGTGCGGGCACAGCGCCTGCAAGCTGCAAAGGCGAGTCCGCACCATGCGCCGGAAATTAAGAACTCTCGAGCAGCGACGAAATCCTTGAGCCTTAAGACGAGAACCCGCAATCGGTCGATCCTTGCCACTGAGCGGCAGATCGGGGAACCTTCAAGCCCTTGGAAGGTGCGTGGAAGGAGGCATGCTGTTTTAGGGAAATGCCCGGCCTTGCGTTGACCATTTCTTTGACAAAAGCGAGGGTGAATATCTTGCAAAGCTTGCCAGTGGGAGTCTTTTGGCTTGAGGTCAACAAAACCGGATAAGCGGTCACTAATTCGAAACGTAAAGATTCTGTAAGATATTCATGAAGTATATTTGTTAGGACAAATAGCAGAGTCTATTTAGCGCTGAATTCTGCGGATAAGTCGATATCGAGATATGAAAAATTGATGCAAGACACTGAAAGGACTCTTGCACTCCTTACAAATGTGTCTTATGCTTGAAGTGTTCCAACAAGGAACCGGTCCAAACGGGCCGAGCACACGGATGTGCAGAGCAACCATCCGTAGCTCTGCACCGAAATTGAAAAGGATCAAAAATTATGTCGAGCATCATCGAAGCAAACGCCTACGCCCAGTCTTTCGAAGCATCTGACGCCACCGTCACCAACTCCTCGGCCCAGTTCTCGGCCCTGGTTGCTTTCCTGGTTGTCATGACCATCGCTGCTCTCGCAGGTGTTGTTTTCACCGCTCCGATCGTGACGATCGCCGCCGGCCTCATCACCGCTGTTGCAGTCCCCGCTATCGCACTCTCCGCGATCGATAGCGACAACTAAGCAGTAGTTGCTACGGCCCACGAGGCACACTAGCGCACAGCGAATTTCGCAGAGCGTAGGGCCTCCTCGATAAGAGGGAATGGTGTGCGGAATAAAAAGGTCCGTCGAGCCTATCGACAAAAACACGAAAACCGCCTGTCCATGTGAAGGAGTACGCCATGTCGACCCTGACCCTGAACGGATACGCGCCGACTGAGTCCGCGTACCGGAAGCCCGTTCGCCGCATCGCAGCGCTGCCTGCACTCATCGCCACCGTGGTTCTTATGCTCGTGGTCGCTTTTGTCGGCGTCGCACTGTCGAATCCGCTTCTGACAAGCCTTGCCGGTCTATGCACCGTGCTGACAGTCTTTATCGCAGTCTTCACACTTCCGTACGAGAGCGAATAGCCCGTACCCGAGGCCAAGAGCGACGGCTACAGCCTCCCCATAAACGTTAGCGAGGGCCCCACGAGGGCCCTCGCTCTTTTGGGCCTCCACGGTCGAGATAGTCTTGCGGCGCCTCCCGTAGAAAGCGCCGCAAGAGATAACTATTTAGTTTGCGGTATCAGATCATCAGCATTGATTGGTGAGCGGATGCTCTGCTCATGATCTGCTCAGTGCTTGGTGTTCGGATCGTAGAGATCGCTGGACAGGCCAAGGGCGTGGTGGATGAGGTTGACCGGGTGGACAACCTTCGCGCCGGAGCCCTTGCGGATCTGCCAGCGGCAGGTCTCCGTCTCGCAGACAGCAAGTCGAGGGCTCCAGTCCTTGATCTTGTCGAACAGGGGCTGGCCAACGAGCTGAGCGATGTCGTACTTCTCGGCCTTGAGGCCGTAGGTGCCTGCAATGCCGCAGCAGTTCTCGCCCGATTCCTTAATTGTGAGTCCCGGGATCAGCTCGAGAAGAGTGACCGACGGGGTGCCCATACCCTGCGACTTCACCTGGCACGGCTGGTGGTAGGTGACCGTGTCGTTGATGTCGCGGAAGTCCTTCGGGTCGAGGTGACCGAGCTCAACCTGTTCGAGGAGGAACTCGGAGGTTTCGCGCATGCGGGTGGCGACGTCGAGAAGGGCAGGGTCCTCCACGCCCATGATCTCGTGTGCCTCGTGCTTGAGCATGCCCGCACAGGAACCGGAGGAGGAGATGATCTGCAGGTCGCGGCCGGCAGACCGGAGCTGGTTCGACAGCTTCACGACGGCCTTCTTCGCCTGGTCGAACAGACCGTTGGACTGCTGGGCAAGGCCGCAGCACCCCTGCTTGGGAACGATAACTTCGTAACCGATCTTCTCCAAGACCTCAACGGTGCGCTTCGAGGTCTCAACCTCGAAGTAGCCGCCGGCGCAACCGTGGAAGAAGACAACGGGTCCCAGCGGGCTGTTTGTGTTCTTCGGGCGCTTCTTCCACCAGCCCATGAAGGACTGCGAGGTAGCCACCGGCATCGGGGCCTCGCGGTGAATTTTGATCGTCTTCTCAACGGCGACGCGGATGGGCTTCTGTCCGAGAGCCCAGTTGGCAATCGGAGCGAAGGGGGTCATGACCGTGCCCATGAGGTTCGTCTGGGTGATGAGCTTGTCCCTCAGCGGCATCTTGCCCGGCTCGGCCTTCATGAGGGCGCGTGCCTGACTGTTCAGCTCGGCAATGTCCACGCCCTGCGGGCACACGTAGGTGCAGATGCCGCAGGAGGAACAGTAGTCGAGCGAATTGTCGACGGGACTGCCGTGACGGTAGCGCTCCGCCTGTGGGCCCACGTACTTCGGTCCGGGGAACAGATCGGTCACCCGAGCCACGGGGCACTGGGTTTCACAGATTGTGCACTTCACACAGTGGTCGAGGGAAGCTCTGGCAACCTGATCGGCGGCGAACTGCAGCGGGCTGTCGTGGGTGCTTGCCAATGCGTCGATGCTCATGAATTACCTCCAAGGATTGCTTCGGTAGCGGCATATGCGGAACCAACCGCGACGCCTTCACCGTTCTTTTCGGTCCAGCGGATCGAACCGGCGAGAATGCCACCGGCAGCGTACAGGTTGTCGTAAACGGGCTGACCGGACGCGTCCAGCACCCTCATATCTTCCCCAACCTTGACGCCCACGCGGAACATCGGCTGCGGGTCACCCCAGTACTGACCGTGGGTGGGTTCGGGAATTTCGGTGCCAACGAGCGGAAGACCGAAGATCGTCTCGGACATGATGCCGTAGGAGTCCAGTTCGAGAGAACCGGATTCGAAGCCGCCTGTGCACAGTACAACGTTGTCGGCCTTGATGACCATGTCGTGGCCGGTCGAGGCAACGGTGACGGAAACGACCCGACCGTTCTCTTCCGTGCCGGAAACGACGGGGGAGCCAAGGATGATCTTGACGCGTAGCTCCTTGGCCAGGTCGGTCAGGTGCTCGTTGAGCCTCATGCCGGGAACACCCGGGGGTGGAAGCGGGATCTCAAAAATCGGTGCGCCGATCAGGTCCTGCAGGTCCCTCCACGCGTTCCGGTCACGCAGGCCCAGCATTGCGGGCAAGCCAACCGTCTCGCCTTCCTTCACGAGGGGCTTGATCTGGGCCGCGAATTCCTTGCGGTACTCGGGACGGTCAAGGGCCCGTGCGTAGTTGAGGCCAGAGGAATCCGCCTCGGTGCCGCGCGCCGGGATCGAGAACGAGCCGGGGCGGGCTTGGATCCTGCCGCCACCCGGAAGATCCGTGCGGGCCAGGTTGCCGGCAATGAGCTGCGGATAGAAGTCCTTAAGCTGGCGGGGGCCCGCGATTAGGAACTTCGAGTCGGCGGTGATGACGCCGTTCGCCATCGACGGCTGAATGTAGGCGGTGGGGCGCATGGCGCCGACCGCGGTGGGCAGCAGGACGTTCTTCTCCGGATCGCCCTCAACCAGGCCGTCTAGCAGGCCTGCCGTGTACTCGAGGCCCTTGCGGACGTTGTCCGAGCCGATGGCGGCGTAGGGGTGAGTGGGGTCGGAGGCCGCTACCTTATCGACTTCGGCGATGGGGTTGTCGACGCGGTCCGGGCTGTACCCGAAGACGTCGAGGGTTCCCTGGCCGAGCTGGAGGCCGCCAATGCCCTTGGTTACGAGCGTGACGTCCTGTCCCGCCTGCCGAAGGCGGATTGCGGTGACAAGTCCGGTGACACCGGCACCGATGACGACGGTTTTCATACGTGAGCCTCCTCGGCCTCGGGCAGGTGATCCATGTCGAGCGTGCCCTGGAAAATCCAATTATCAAGAGCGGTCTGGCGGACCTGGTCCCCGTAGAGGATTGGCCACAGGCCAATCCACCTGTTCTTCAGGAACTTGCGGAGGAGCGCGGTGACGCGCTCGGTGTCGGCCTTGCCGGTCTCCTGCATGATTCCCGCCGCGCGGATCGAGCAGAATCCGCCCTGGCAGGGTCCCATGCCGAGTCGGAGCTGGCGGCGCAGGTCGTCGAAGGAAGCGGTGGGCTGCTCCTCGATGAGGTCCTCAAGCTGCCTGCGGCTCATGAGCTCGCATTCGCAGACGATCTGCTCCTTCCGGAGGTTCTTCTCGGCCTCCTCGAGCCGGTGGGTGACGTGGTAGGTCTTGAGATCCTTCGATCCCGGTACCGCCTCGGTCTCGGTTGTGCACGGACGATCATCGCCGAGCTGGTCAACCATGACGTCAACGATGTTCTTCGCCATGAGACGGTAGGTCGTGAGCTTACCGCCAGCAATGGTGAGCATGCCGTTGAGGCCGTCGCGATGCTGGTGGTCGATGATCGACATGCCGCGGGACATGTGGCGCGTGTCGTCGGCGGAGACGCGGTTGTCCTTGACGAGCGGGCGAGCACCCGACCAGGCGTGCAGGGCACGGGACTTGCGGAAGCCCGGGATAAGAACTTCGCCGGCGTCCAGCATCTGCTGCACCTCGTTGCGGGGGATCGCCAGGTTGTCGGGATCCTTGACCTTAACGTCGGTTGTGCCGATAATGCAGACCGTGTGAACGGGAACAAGGATGTCGCCGTCCGAGGGGTAGATGCAGCGGTTCACAACCTGATTGACGAGGCGGTGGTTCATGGCGATCATGATGCCGCGGCCCGGAACAACGTTGACCTCGGGGCATTCCGCCATGTCCGCAATCTGGCCAGCCCAGGGGCCGCCCGCGTTAATGACGAAGTTGCAGGTGATCTCGATGTCTTCGCCGGTCTTGTGGTCGATGGCCCGAACGGCACGTACCTGATCGCCCTCGCGAACGATGTCGGTGACCTCGTGGTAGGTGAAGATCTGTGCGCCATACTCCTCGGCGGACTTTGCGGCTCCCCACACCATTTGCCAGCCGTCGACCGTGCCGTCTTCAACGGCAAAAGCCCGCTTGATTCCGGGGTTGAGTCGTGGCTCGCGGCGCAGGGCCTCGGCAACGGAGATCTCCTCGTGAGGAACTCCGGTCTCCTGCGCTCCCTTCAGCCAAGCATCGCCAAAGTCGAGCGGATCATCCGGGCCGATAACGAAGAGTCCGCCGGTGGTCTCCACCGCATCAGCATTGATGCGAGTGACGATTGCGTTCTCTTCCGCGCACTCGGTCGCCGAGTGCGGGTCGGACACGACGTAGCGTCCGCCCGAGTGGAGGAGGCCGTGGTAGCGGCCCGTGGTGCCCTGTCCCAGGTCCGCGCGATCCACGAGGATCGTGCGGTACCCGCGCATCGCTACGTCACGGACAACACCCGCTCCCGTAGCGCCGCCGCCGATAACGACGACATCCGTTTCCATCTTTTTCATGTGTGGGCTCCCTCAACGAAAATTCAGAGTGCCAATGGTGAACAACAACATTGGGTGCCAATGGTGAACATCCTCATTGGTGACGTTTCCAGAGTACCGATCGGAACACAGAAAAATGGGACTTATGGGTTCCACGATTCCGACGTGCAAGAAATTTCTGAGCATTCGCAACGAGGTGCAGTAAACCGCGCCATTCCGCCGATTTACGCAAGTCTAATGGTTCGAAATTCGACGATTCTTATGCTTGGGTGGGGCAACGACTTAGGGCTCAGAAGTGCATGGGGTCGGCTGGAAGTAAACATTGGAAGCATCTGCCGTTAGGCCAGGGTGAAAGATGTTTGGACTGATCGAGGAGGTAAAGGCAAGCAAGTGCGTGGAGGAGGGGACGGAGACTTTCTCGGTAGAGGCGGCTGAAATTGAGCGGGTTGATGCTGGCATTGTAGGACGCACCGGGGAGCGCGGCTGGGCTTGCGTAAATACCAATTGCGCCGATGACGGGAGCGGTGACTGCCCAGTATGGGCGGATTGGCCAGGCGCGGAAAATCGTTGAATGCTATCGGGAAATAGCGGAGTCCTTGTAGAGAATTGACCTATTGCCTATGCGTGAGTGGCAGGTTCTTGACGGTGGGGACCGCGTTGCTTTACGGAACTGACGTTCTTCTGGGGCGCTTGCGGATGTTCTCCTGATGAGAAGTCCGCGTGCAGGTGGAGGTGTGGCTTGGTGGTGGCGGCCATAGATAACCGGATGCATTGGGCGTGGAATGGGGCTGATGGCGAGCAGTCGCACACCTTCTTGCGGTTCATTCCTGCGACTCCGCTTGTAGAATGGCGTGGTGACTGAGAACGAGCAGATTGAATCAACATCGTCGGAGCAGGTGGCGATCCGTGCAGCCAAGCGCGAGAAGATGATCGCCGCGGGCATTGAGCCGTACCCGGCCGAACTTCCCGTGACCGCCACAATCGCCGGTGTCCGCGAGGAGCACGAGGGTCTGGAACCCGGCACCGAGCTTGAGGACACGGTTGTCGGCATTGCGGGCCGTGTCATGCTGATGCGTACCTCCGGCAAGCTGTTCTTTGCGACCCTTCAGGACGGGCCCGGCAACCGGATCCAGGTCATGCTGTCGCAGAAGATCGTTGGCGAGGACGAGATGGCCCGCTTCAAGGCCGATGTTGATATGGGTGACCACATCTTCATTCAGGGCCACGTTGGCACATCCCGCCGCGGTGAGCTCTCGATCTTTGCTCACGAGTGGAAGATGGCATCGAAGGCACTCCGCCCCCTTCCGAAGACATACACGAAGGAAGACGGCGAAGAAGCTGGCCTCTCCGAGGAGAACCGCGTCCGCATGAGGCACCTTGACCTCATCATGCGTCCGGCTGCCCGCGAGATGATCCGGGTGCGCGCCAATGTCATGAAATCGCTCCGTTCGACCTTCGATAATCGCGGTTACGTCGAGATCGAAACCCCGACTCTGCAGCCGATCCATGGCGGTGCGGCCGCTCGTCCATTCACCACCCACATTAACGCGTACGACGAAGACCTGTACCTGAGGATCGCAACCGAGCTCTACCTCAAGCGTGCCGTCGTCGGCGGCATCGACAAGGTCTTTGAGATCGGCAAGAACTTCCGCAACGAGGGTGCAGATTCAACGCACTCGCCCGAGTTTACGGCCCTCGAGGTCTACCAGTCCTACGGCACGTACGACACGATGGCCGAACTGACCCGCGCCCTTATCCAGAACGCGGCTATGGATTCCCTTGGAACGACCCTCGTCACCCTTGCCGACGGCACCGAGTATGACCTCGGTGGCGAATGGACTGAGCTCGACCTCTACGAGTCGCTCTCCGAGGCGCTCGGCCAGGAAGTCACCGTCCAGACCTCACGCGATGAGCTTGAGAAGATCGCTGATCAGCACGACATTGGTGTTGCTCCCTACGCCGTTGCGGGGAAGATTGCCGAGGACCTGTGGGAGGAGCTTGTTGGCGACAAGCTGTGGGCGCCCACGTTTGTCCGGGACTTCCCGGAAGACACCTCCCCGCTCACCCGCCCGCACCGCACCAAGCCCGGCGTGACGGAAAAGTGGGATCTCTACATCCGTGGCGTCGAGACGGGAACCGCCTACTCCGAGCTTGCCGACCCGGTTATTCAGCGCGAGCGCCTCGTTGCCCAGTCGCTGGCCGCAGCTGATGGCGACCCGGAGGCCATGCAACTCGATGAAGACTTCATCCAGGCCATGGAACAGGGCTTCCCGCCCGCGGGCGGCATGGGCATGGGAATCGACCGTCTCCTCCAGGCCATCACCGGCCTCGGAATCCGTGAGACAATCGCCTTCCCGTACGTCAGGCGCCGCTAAGCTTTCAACCGGTAGGGATGACGAGGGAACGGATGCTGCTGTGGTGGCAACGGTGTACCGCGTACTCCAATCGCGTGTGGTAACACGTGCAGTAACAATTGCCTAACTCAGTGGTGGAACGCGCCCGGGGGCTACGTCGATGACTCGGCCGGTCCCCGGGGCTTCTCTTTTGGATGCTGATACTGCCGATAGTGGGTCTTTATCGACAGGGCGCATGCAGTGCCAGTTTGGTAAGCCCTCCGGGAGCTTCGGATTTGCTGGGCGATAACACGACTGCTGTGTCGTCGAGGCCTGCCTCGTTGGACTTACATCCTGGCATTGAGGCCGATGACGAGTGAACGGTCTGCCGGGAGCCTGAATCGGCTAGTTGGGCGGGACGAGATCCGGTAAAGGGTCAAGAAAAGGGCTCTCTGCCATCTTGGCAGGACCCCTGGATTTTCCGGTGGGAAGTGCGCTTCGGTCGTGATGTACAAGGGATTCTTGATCTGCGGCATGAGACCCTGGGCGACGGCTTCCTCGAGGGCGGCCGGAATGTTGATGTCGTCCTTGAACCCGAACCTGATCGTCACGTTCTCGTAGCGCAACGGGTACATGGTTCGGAAGGTTGAATGTACCGTGTACCTCTTCATGACATGGACGTGAGGCACCGGCATCGTCACTATCGAAACCGCGATAATCCTGTCGTGGATGGCACTGAATGCCATTGCTGATGTCAGAAGTGCCGACGGTGTCGTGCGGTGATCGACATGCTGGTAGATGGCGGTGCCCGGGACGACCGTCAGGCCCGGAGTCCTGAGGAAATGGTCCCGATCATCAATGAACTGTTGATGTTGGGTGCTGAGCAGAGACCGGCCCTTGCGCCACGTCACCATGACGGCACACATAGCAACCGAGATTGTCAGAGGGATCCATCCGCCCGACACGATCTTGGTGAGGCCAGAGACGAAAAAGATGGTCTCCGCGGCGCCAACCGTCATGATGAAAGAGACGACTTGGACCCGGTTCCAGCGCCCTACTGCTCTCATGTAGGCGACAAGAAGGACCGAAGTGAGAAGAAATGTTGATGTGACCGCTAATCCGTAGGCGCCCGCGAGGGCGGTCGACGACTGGAAGAACACGATCAGGGCAATGACGCCAATGCAGAGCAGAGCATTAACTGGTGGAAGGTAGATCTGCCCGCGCGCACGTGCGGACGTTTGGACGGCACGGACGTAAGGCAGACAGCCCAGACGTTCTGCCTGACGGGTGAGGGAGAATACGCCGGAGATGACCGACTGGGAGGCTACAATAGCAGCGCACGCAGCAAGCAGGCCAAGTGGGAGCGTTGACCACGACGGCCCCATCGCAAAGAACGGATTGTCGCTCACTGTGGGGTTGGCCAAAAGGAAAGCTCCCTGCCCCAGGTAGTTAATCGCGAGGCAGGGGAATGCGATCGCGAACCATGCAACCCTGATTGGGTTAGGGCCAAAGTGCCCTATGTCTGCGTAAAGGGCCTCGGCTCCGGTAACAACAAGCACGATGGTGCCGAGAGCAATGAAAGCAGCGAGCGGATAGTTGATGATGAACAGCAGGCCGGTATGGGGGAGAAGCGCTAAAAGAATACCGGGGTGGGTAGCTATCTGGGGCAGACCCAGGAGTGCCAGAACAAGGAACCAGACAAGCATCGTCGGGCCAAATAGCGCCCCAACCTTCCCGGTCCCAAAATGCTGGACGGAGAAGAGGCCAAGAACGATAAGGATGGAAAACGGAACGGCCCAGGACTCAAGGGACGGGCTGAGCCCAGCGAGACCCTCGGTTGCTGACATGACTGAAATAGCTGGGGTAATAAGGCCATCGCCGTAGAACAGGCCCGCACCGACAATCCCCGCAACGATCGCAAATTTGGGAACCCCTGCTTAACCGACCTCATGACAAGAGCAGATAGCGCCATGATTCCGCCGTCACCATCATTGTCGACCGATAGGAGAACAATGATGTACTTGATCGAGACGACCGTTAAGAGAGCCCATAGGACGAGGGAGATAATCCCCGTAATCGCCTCCGCAGAGCGAGGGATAACGGCATGCGAAAACAGCGCATGCATGGCGTAAAGCGGGGATGTCCCGATATCCCCAAAGACAACACCGAGAGCACTGATTGCGAGGAGTGAATCCACCCGCAATACATTTTTCATGAACGGAAATATACGCCTGTCGGGGTCATCGCAACAGTGTCTAAGGGCTCGCCCCGACAGCACGTACGCGGTCCAATCTCAGCGCTTACCTGGACGAGACCTTGCGGGCGCCCTCGATCACCCGCCGCCGCGGCACTACGTCGAAAACGTGAGGCGAGGAATCGCGCGTAACCGGGTACGGTTAAGGTACTTAATCGACGCGGATTACAAGGAGATTCCATGCGCGCTGCAGTACTTGTCGGGCCCGGTCAGCTCGAGATGAGGGACGTTCCCACGCCAAAGGCGGGACCCGGTGAACTGGTCCTCAAGGTCGGAGCCAACACCGTCTGCGGAACCGACGGAAGGATCCTCCGCGGAGAAAAGACCGCGGGCGTACGCCCCGGTGTCATCATGGGCCACGAATTCTCCGGCTACGTCCACGAGATCGGCGCCGGCGTCGAAGGCTTCGACGAGGGACAGCTCGTTGGCGTCATGCCAACCGTGCCCTGCCTGCGCTGCTACTACTGCGAAAACCACCTTGAGCACATGTGCGTCGACGCTAAGCTCTTCGGCTACTGGATCGACGGTGGCCTAGCCGAATACGTCCTCGTCAACGAAGCTGCAATCCAGCGCGGTGCCATCGTCCCCGCACTCCCCGGTAGCAACCCGGCCGAGATTGCGCTCGCGGAGCCCCTCGGATGTGTGCTGAACGGTGTGGATAACTACCAGGTGCACATTGGTGACTCCGTCCTTATCGTTGGCGCGGGACCGATTGGTCTGTTGCACACGATGGTGGCGAAGCAGAAGGGTGCCTCGCAGATCATTGTTGTCAACCGTTCACCGGAGCGCCTCGAGATCGCCAAGCAGGTTGGCGCCACCCACACCGCACTCACCGGTGATGTGAATGTGCCGGAGTTCGTCAAGGACCTCACCGGCGGCCTCGGCGCCAATGTTGCGGTTCAATGTATCGGCGCCCTCGACCTCTTCCAGACCGCCCTCCTGTCCGTCCGCAATGGCGGACGCGTCAACGCGTTTGCTGGCTTCCCGAAGGGGCAGATGGCGAGCATCGATCCGAACCTCATCCACTACAACGAGCTCACCGTCACCGGTGGCTCGAACATGGGGCGGAACAACTACCGCAAGGCCGTCCAGCTTATCGGCGACGGCACAATCAACGTTGGTGCTTTGCTCACCGAGCCGTTCAAGCTTGAGGATGCTGCCGCAGCTATCGAACACGTCAGCGCAGGCAAGGGCATCAAGACAGCAGTTGTGCCCAGCTAGGTGGAGCAGGACGTCGACACTGGACGGCCGTATCTATTAGACGGTGCTCGATTCAGTCACGAATCCAGAAATCGCCTGCGGTCATAGCGTGAAGAAGAGGATCGGTAGATTGCAACCGATCCCCTTCTTCGCACATGCCAACGTGTAGTCGGTGTTAGTTCTGCGGTTGGACCAACCTGTTGGTGGCCAGATGCGCTGACGTGGGGGTAGCCAGTTGCCCTGCCGCGTCGGGAGCCGTTGGCAAGGGCACCTCAGGCGCCTTAGCGTTCCCTATAGGGTATCGGTTCCCAAAAGACTGCAGGTTGCGGGGCCGTCCTTATATATAAGAGGAGTGGCTTGCTACCCTCGTGCGGATCGGTGGCGGGTACTGTGCCGGCTAAGTTGTTTGCCGGCTAAGTTGCTTATGGTTTGCCTGGAGTGCGCCCTTATCGGCGGACCTTCGCCAACATTTGGGTGAGGGCTTCGTGGGCTTCGACGATGGAGACCCGGCGGGCTCCCTTGCGTTCCAGATCCCGGTACATTTCGGGCTCGTGAATCATGTGAGAGATGCCGCGGCGGATAAGGGGGATGGGTGGCTTGCGGCCTTCGTCAAGGTCCCTCATGAGCCGGAACCAGAAGGTTTGGAGACGGGGACGGGAAATGCAGAAGGCGTCCGCGAGGATGCCTTCCCTCCGGCACAGGTGAACAAGCTCGGCCGCAAAGATCCCTTCGGCAAGAAAAAGTGGCGAGCCCTCGAGGTCGAGGCTACGTTCTGCCACCTTCGAGTTGGTGGGGATGTCGTAGATGGGAAGAGTGGCTTCGCCAGTCGTGGCGAGCTTAATCAGTGCGTCCAGGGCGCCCTGCCTGTCCCAACATGCGGGAGAGTCCCAGTCGATGATCCCGTGCTTACGAGGGAGACCCGGGTGGGTGTCGTCGTAGTAAAAATCGTCAAGGGCGACGACGGGCAGGCCGGTGCGGCCCGTGAACCTCGTCTTGCCGGACCCGGAGGGGCCGGTCACGAGGATTACCCGGGCCTGAGGCTCACGTTCCTCGGGCGGGAGATCAAAGAGTGCACCGTCACCGGTGAGGTTCGTCGTCACCTGACCGATGATAGTCCGTCAGCCGCCGTACTCGGCAACGGGCATGCCCGGCACGTCTACCTCGACCGCGAACACCGCTCCTGCTTCCGGCTCCGGATCCTCAAGGTTTTCGCGCGATGTTGTGATGAACAGGGTGCGCATGTCCGGTCCTCCCAGTGTGCACGCCGTGACCAGCTGAACAGGAAGCTGGATCTCCGTGAGAATCTCGGCGTCGGGGGAGTAGAGACGCACCTTGCCGTGACGGTTCATTGCCACCCAGATATTGCCTTCTGAGTCGACCGTCAGACCATCGTTGCTGGCGCCGTCCGACGAGGCGAACGGCCTACGGTTGATGAGGCGCTTATCGATGACGTCAAAGACATCGGTCTGACGAAGCTTCGTATCGTTGTAGTAGGCGAGACTGCCGTCGGGGGAGAATGCAATACCGTTCGAGGTGGAGACGTGCGGGAGGACGACAGTCTTTTCGCCGCTCGGGCTGACCCGGAAGAGCTGGCCGGCCCCTTCCGTACGGTCGTATGCCATGGACCCGCAGTAGAGGTTGCCCCAGGGATCGCAGCCGCCCTCGTTGAAGCGAAGGTTCGAGTCGTCCCAGAAGGCAGGTTCGGCAACCGGATCGCCGAAGGGCGAAGAGGCAAGGGCAATCGTGTTTTCGAGGCCGACAACGTAGCCGCCCCGGGAGCGGGGCCGAACGAAGGCTGCAATCTTGCCGACGTGGAGGCGATCGACGTCGCCGTCGCCGTTCAGGGTGAGGAGGTCGCCAGCAAGCATGTCGACCCAGCGCAGGCCACCCCAGGAGGGATGCCAGCAGGGGCCTTCGCCGTGGTAGGCGACGGGATCGGTGATCTGCTCGGGTGTCATGATGTTCTCCTCACGATCGCGTTGATGAGCTGAGCTACGGGGAAGTCAATGTTGGGTAGAACGACGTCGCATACGTCGATGACGTCGGGTGTGGAATGCGGAGCTGCCACAGAAATCCCGACCTTGGGAAGCCAGGGAACGTCGTTACCGGAGTCGCCAACGCCGAGTGCGCCCTCCGCGGTCAGGCTGCGATCCTTCAGGGCAGCTTCGATCCCGGTCCACTTCGTGATGCCATCGGGGGTGAGCTCCAGAGCGAAGGCATGGCCGCGGACGGCTTCCGGGAACTCCTCCAGGATCCGTTCCTGATGCTGGTCGAGGATTCTTGAATCGCCACCGAACTGGACCTTTGTCGCGTGCCTGAGGTCGGCGGTTTCAAGGTCGAGCTGGCGGATCGGGCGCCCCTCATTCGCGTTAAGCGCCACGTTGAGCAGGTTCATGTCGCCGGCATCGATGTCGAAGTCGCCCATGTCCATGACAATGTCGTCGACAAAGTAGACAGCGGGAACGACGCCGATGCTACGACCAAGTTCGATGAAGCGCTCCAGCTGCTCCGTTGGCATCGGGTATTCGTGAACAATGGACTGTCCGTCCCAGACGATACTGCCGCAGTTTGCGATCACCCAGCCTTCGATACCTGCACGTTCAAGCAGTCGGACGCCTGCTTGGAGGAGGCGTCCCGTGGCAACGGTGATGGGGTAACCAGCGGCGTGTGCGGCTTGAAGGGCATCAACCGTGGGCTGGTGAGTAATCGAATGCTCGTCCGTGAGGGTGCCGTCAACGTCGAAAACGAAGTGTTTCGGCTGGTCGGCGGGCCAGGGCAGATTATCAAGATCCAGGACAGGAGTTTCGCTCTTCATCACGCCCTCACTCTAGTAGACAGGCGTGATGGGGAGAATAACGTGACTCACAGGGAAACGCATGCGTGCAATCGATTGCGCAAAGTAAGAATCACCTTGGGAATTGGTGCACATCAACCAAAGCAATGGGGAAATTAACACGAATAGTGTTACTGTCTACGATGACGGTGTGACCGGGAACATCGGTGTTACGGTCCAGCACCTGGCAAAGATGTCAGGAAGGGAGGTTCAAATGCGCGGAACGAGCCATCAAACTCATGATCTGAGTGCCGGCTTGACGTGTCGATTGGACGTCCCTCGACACGTCTGCGGCAGTCCTGAAGAGATTCAAGGCCGCGCGGAGACAGCGATCGGGAGGGCTCACAAGCCCAACTATCTCGATTTCAAGGTACCTGCCTTACGGAGCGTCGGCGCCAGTGAGCTGGGACACCGTCATATAACAGGAGTAAGCGGCCCAGAATCTGGGACGTTTGTCCAAACAAAATCGCCGCAGCGCCCCTCCTCCACCGTTGGGGGAAGGGACTGCATCTCCCTGTCAGAGATGCACGGCGAACTCAGCCCCACAAACTAAAAGAGGATTTCAACGTGGAATTTGATCTCTTATGGCTCGTCGCCTCCTTCGGCGGCGGCGCCTTTGGCGCAGCAATCGGCGGACAGACCGCCTTTATCTTTACCGGCATTCTCTACATGATCGGCCTCGGCGGTTACCTCGGTGGCGTCGACATGGGTTGGTTCATGGGTTCGATCGTGTTCGGCCCGGTCTTCGGCCCGCACATCGCCTTCCTTGGTGGCGCGGCAGCAGCTGCTTACGCCGCTAAGAAGGGCGTGATGGCAGGCGGGGCCAACGGCCGTGACATTGTCACACCGCTGGCCGGCATTGGGCGCTCCGACGTTCTCGTCGTCGGTGGTGTCTTCGGTATGGTTGGCTACCTTGTCAACAACCTCCTCGCCGAGGTCCCGGCCCTCTCGGTCAGCGACCCAGATCTGCACTACGGTGCGGAAGTCATCGGCTGGACGGATACCGTCGCTCTGACAATTGTTATCGTCTCCATCGCAGTCCGCTTCATCTGGGGCTCCACCGGCCTCTTCTCGACCAAGGATCACGCTCTTCTTGCCGTCGGCGAAGGCAAGCACTGGGTCGAGCACCAGGAAGGCTGGGGCATCTCCGCGATGCACGGTCTCACCTCGGGCATCATGTCGGCATTCGCCACCATCTGGCTGGTTGTCTTCATCTTCCCGACAGCCCCCGGCATTGTTAACCACGCGCAGCTCGTTGGCTGGGCCATCTCGGCTATCACCCTGATCTTCCTGTCGCTCGGCATGAAGACCCCGGTCACTCACCACATGACGATCGTCGCTTCGATTGCAGCACTTAAGTTCGCTCCAATCCTCGCTGGCACGTCCGATGTCACCGCATGGGATGGCGACGTCATGATCGTCGTTGCAGTCATCATCGGCGGTATCTTCGGTGCCCTTGCCGGTGTCCTTGGTGAGGCGCTCTCGCGTATGACCAACGCCAACGGCGACACCCACATTGATCCCCCGGCATTCGCCATCTGGATCGGTACCTCGGTTCTGTACGTCCTGACCGCGATCCTCGCATAGTCAAGTACGGCTTACAGAAACAACTCAACACCCATAACAAAACACCCAAGGAGCGCAGTCTTGATTCTCTCTTCGCCGGACAAGCTATTTGATGCATATGTATTCGACATGGACGGAACCATTTATCTCGGTGAGGATCTGCTCCCCGGAGCTAAGCGTCTCATCGAGGGACTGCGCTCCTTGGGTAAACCTGTTCGTTTCCTTTCGAACAACCCAACGAAGGACCCCGAGCTGTACGTAGAAAAGCTCGAACGGCTCGGGATCCCGACCCCCGTCTCCGAGATCGCCAACACGGTGGTCACCACCACGCGCTGGCTAAAGATGCACCACCCGGACGCGACCGTGTTCCCCATCTCGGAAGAACCGCTCAAGAAGGCACTGGCTGAAGCCGGGATCAAGATGAGCGAAAACCCGGAGGAGATCGACATTGTCATCGCCTCCTACGACAGAACTTTTGAATACCGCAAGCTCCAGATCGCTTTTGACGCCATCTGGTTCCACAAGCGGGCATTCCTTATTACGACGAATCCGGACAAGTACTGCCCGTTCCCCGGGGGAAGAGGGGAACCGGACGCCGCAGGCATTGTTGCCGCGATCGAGGCGACAACCGGAACGAAACTGAAGGCCAACATGGGCAAGCCCGAGGCTGCCATGCTCGAGGCGGCACTGGGCGACCTCGATGTTGACCCGAAGAACTGCATGATGGTGGGCGACCGCCTCGGAACCGACATCGGCATGGCAGTGAACACGGGCATGGCGTCAACGCTGGTCCTCACCGGCGACTCGACCTACGCCGAAGCGCAGGGGCTCGATGAAGAGCACCAGCCGACGTATGTCCTGGAACGCGTTGACCACCTCATTCCGGAGTCCATTCGCTCCGACTGGGGCTGGATCGACGAAGACTAAACGAGATTAACGAACGAATCTAGGTGGAGATAACTGTGACAACTCACAACACGAATACTCGTCCTGACGGACCCTTCGTCATGGGCATCGACTTCGGCACCGAGTCGTGCCGTGTCGGCATTTTCGACCTTGTCGGGTCGCCCGTTGCGTTTGCTGCGACGACCTACAAGACGAACCACCCGGCGCCGGGCTGGGCCGAGCAGTCCCCGATCGACTGGTGGGGCGCTCTCGTCGCCTCGACGCACCGCGTCATGGAGCGCGCTGGCCTCCAGCCGCACCAGATTGCCGGCATTTCCTACGATGCGACGACGATGACCGTCGTGGCGCTCGACAAGACCGGTGAGGCTCTGCGCCCAGCAATCATGTGGATGGACGTCCGTGCAACCGAGCAGGCCGCACGCGTTGCCGAGACGAAGTCGACGGCCCGTCGCTACACCGGCAACGGCACCCTTCCTCCCACCGCCGAATGGTTCCCCTTCAAGGCTGCCTGGCTGCGCGAGAATGAGCCGGACACCTACAGGAACGCCTACCGCATTGTTGATGCTCCGGACTGGCTCACCTACCAGCTGACCGGCGAGTGGACACTCAACATCAACACCGCCGCTCACCGCATGTACTACGACCGTGACAACGGTGGCTGGCCGACCGACCTCTACGAGGAGGCCGGCGCGGGCGACGTTTTCGAGAAGCTTCCAGAGACCGTGAACGACCTCGGTGTTCCCGTCGGTGGCCTCGCTAACCGCGCCGCCGAGCAGCTCGGCCTGATCCCCGGCACCCCCGTTGCGCAGGGTGGCGGCGACGCCTGGCACGGTCAGATCGGCCTCAATGTACTGCGCCCGGGCAAGATGACCCTCGTGACGGGCTCCTCGCACGTCATGTCCGGCCAGTCTCCGGAACCCGTTTCTGGCCCCGGTTTCTTCGGCGGCTACACGGACGGTGTTGTTCCCGGTCAGTACACGGTCGAGACCTCGCTCGTGTCCTCCGGTTCGGTCCTCAAGTGGTTCAAGGACAACTTCTGCCCCGATATCGAGGCGGCCGCGCAGTCGACGGGTCTCAACACCTACGACATCATGAACCAGCGTTCCGCCGATATCCCGATCGGTTGCGACGGTCTGCTCATCAACGAGTACTTCCAGGGCAACCGCACCCCGTACTCCGACTCGAAGGCCCGCGGTGTCATCACCGGCCTGTCGCTTTCGCACAGCCGTGAGCACATGTACAAGGCCATCCAGGAAGCCGTCTGCTACGGCGTCGAAGCCAACATGCGCAAGCTTGCTGACGCTGGCTTCGAGGTCAAGCAGTTCGTTGCCTGCGGTGGCTCCACGAAGTCGCGCAGCTGGATGCAGATGCACTCCGACGTTACCGGTATTCCGATCACACTCACGGAGGTCGGCGATGCTGTGACCCTCGGCTCCTGCATTCTCGCAGCCGCCGGTGCCGGCCTGTACGACTCGGTGCAGGACGCTGCCGACAACATGGTGCACGAGCGCGAGCACATCGAGCCCGACATGGCCAAGCACGAGCAGTACAAGTTCTTCGCGGACCAGTACGTTGCTCAGTACCCGCTTGTCCAGGAGCACGTCCACACGACCGTCGACTACGTCGATAACCTCCGCAAGAACGCGTAACGGAGCAGACGTGTCGGAGGCCAGTCGGGGGGCGACGGTAAGCGTCTCGAAGCAGCAGCGCCAGGATGAACTGGCTCGGCTGATCTACGAGCGCGGTTCCATCAGAACTGATGAACTCATCGAGCTCTTCGACGTGTCTCCCATGACCCTTTACCGCGATCTCGCCACGCTGGAGTCGAAGCGCCTTGTGCGCCGCTCCCGTGGCGAGGTTGCGGCGGTCACCAACTCCACCTCGGAAACACCTATCTCTTTCCGTCTCGTGCAGGATGTCTCGGCCAAGGCCAAAATTGCTAAGGCTGCGGCCGAGATCCTGGCCGATTATTCCACAATCTTCCTTGATGATTCGACGACCGCACTAGCGATAGTCGACCTGTTGCCCGATGTGCAGCAAAAGACGTACATCACGAATTCGCTCGCAGTGTCGCGGGCCCTCTCGCAATCCGTTCAGGGCAAACTCATTTCGCTCGGCGGCACCTATAATCCTCAGCTTGACGCCTTTTTCGGCCCGACAGCTACCAAAGAGATAACGAACCTTAACCCGTCCGCCGTTGTCGTCGGAGCCGCTTCGGTTCAGAATTTCGCTGTCTACCACCCGTACGCGGAGGTGGGGTCGTTCAAGTCTCTTGCCATGTCACAGGCAGAATTCTCGGTCCTCGTTGTTGCGGCACCGAAGTTTAAACGCACGTCTCTCCACAAAATGGCCGAAATCTCTGATTTTGACTGCGTCATCACTGATGATGGTATCGATGAGGAAACTCTGGCCGAACTGAGAGGGGAGACACACGTCATAGTTGCCCGCTAAACTGGGTGACCACTTGTCGTTTAGAAACCGGACGATCATCGAGGCTATCGAATCGTCCTTCATGATCGTTAGGTCTAGAGAGGAATAGATAATGTCGACCGAACTTATCAATAAGGCACTTGAAACTGCCGAGGAGACGAAGGCTATCTCGTTTGGCAAGGACGTTAACAAAGACACCGGACCGATGTTTGCCGAGCAGTTCCCGGGTTCGAAGGTCCTCGTTGTCGCCGACGAAAACACGTACGCTGCCGTCGGCGACGATGTTGTTGCATCGCTGAAAGCCGCGAACGTTGAGTTTGCTGACGAACCGTACATCTTCCCGGGCACCCCCACCCTGTACGGCGGATATGAGAACGTTGAAATTCTCCGCGAGGCCATCCGTCCCTACGAAAACACCGTTGTTGTTTCCCTTGGTGCGGGCACGCTTAACGACATTGCTAAGCTCGCCTCCGGCGAACTGGAACGTCCCTATATCAACGTCTGCACCGCAGCCTCGGTAGATGGCTTTGCGGCGTTCGGTGCTTCGATCGCCAAGGACGGTTTTAAGATCACTCGTTCCTGCCCGGCCCCAGTCGGCCTTGTCGCCGACGTTGACACGATGGTGAACGCACCGGCACGCCTGACCGCCACCGGCTACGGCGACCTCATCGAGAAGATCCCCGCCGGCGCGGACTGGATTCTCTCCGACGAGCTCGGCATCGAATCCATTGACCCCTACACGTGGAGCCTCGTCCAGGGCCCGCTGCGCGAATCCCTTGCCAACCCGGAAGGTACCGCAAACGGCGACGAGGACGCGATCGCTAAGCTCGGCGAAGGCCAGATCATGTCGGGTCTTGCCATGCAGGCATACTCTTCGTCCCGTCCTGCTTCGGGTGCCGGCCACCAGTTCTCCCACACGTGGGAGATGGAGGGGCACGGCCTCGACTGGGAGCCGCCGCTCAGCCACGGATTCAAGGTTGGCGTTGGAACCGTCGCATCGTGCGCCATGTGGGAAGTTTTCCTCTCCATGGATGTCGAGGATTTCGATGTTGAGAAGGCGCTGTCGAAGGTGAAGTCCGCCGAGCAGGTTGAGGCCGACGTTCGCGCGATCCTCGACCCCCGTATCCAGGACGAAGCAGTCAAGCATTCGCTCGGTAAGCGCATGGAAGGCGATGCCCTCGTGGAGCGCATTGAGCTTCTCAAGGAAAAGTGGCCGACCATCAAGGAGCGTTGCACCGAGCAGCTGATCTCCGCGCAGGAGGCCATGGACATGCTCAAGGCGGCGGGCGCCCCCCACCACCCTGAGCTCATCAAGGTTGATTGGGATCGTTTCCGCGAGACCCACTTCAAGGCTCAGATGATCCGCCCCCGTTACACGGTGCTGGATATTCTGACCGACCTCGGCATCCTCGACGAGGTTGTCGAAAAGCTGTTCTCTCCCGAGGGTTTCTGGGGCCAGCACCAGCATCCCGAGGCGTAACCACACAGAATCCATACGAAGGAGTAAAACCACATGTCGAACGACAAGTACATCGTCGGTATTGACTTCGGAACGCTTTCGGGCCGTGCCGTTGTAGTCCGAGCATCCAATGGCGAGCAGCTCGGAACTGCCGTAACCGAGTACCGCCACGCGGTCATGGACCGGACGCTTGATGCCGGTGACGGTCAGAAGCTGCCCCCGGAGTTTGCTCTCCAGGTTCCCGCCGACTACATCGAAGTTCTTGGAACTGCCGTTCCTAACGCGGTGAAGGATGCTGGTGTGGACCCCGCCGACATCGTCGGCATCGGCATTGATGCCACATCCGCAACCGTGTTCTTCACCGACGCCGAGGGCAACGTGCTCTGCGAGCAGGAGAAGTTCAAGAACAACCCGCACGCCTACATCAAGCTGTGGAAGCACCACGGTGCACAGGACCAGGCCGACCGTCTTGTCGCCGCCGCCGAAGAGCGTGGCGAAGAGTGGCTCGAGCGCTACGGCGGAGTCCTCTCCTCCGAGCTTCTCCTCCCGAAGGCCCTCGAGGTCTTCGAGAAGGCACCCGAGGTCTACGAAGAGACGGCCGAAATCGTCAACCTTCTCGACTGGGTGACCTGGAAGCTAACCGGCACGCTCAGCTACGCCGCAGGCGACTCCGGCTACAAGCGCATGCTGCAGGACGGCGAATACCCGTCGAAGGACTACCTGAAGTCCGTTGCACCGGGCTTCGAGGATGTCTTCGAGACCCGCATGAACAAGGAAGTCCTCCCGCTCGGCGCCAAGGTTGGCGGACTGACCCAGGAAATGGCCGAACTGACCGGCCTCAAGGCCGGCACCGCCGTTGCCTCAGGCAACATCGACGCCCACGTCGTCGTTGCGGGCGCGAACGCTGTTCGCCCCGGTCAGCTCACCGCAATCCTCGGAACGTCCTCCTGCTACGTCATTAACGGCGAGGATTACAAGAACGTTCCCGGTACCTTCGGTATCGTCGATGGCGGCGCCGTTGACGGCTACTGGGGCTTCGAGGGCGGACAGACCGCTGTTGGCGACATCTTCGCTTGGTTCACGGACAACTGCGTTCCCGCGGAGTACGCGCAGAAGGCCGCCCGCAAGGGCATTTCGCTCCACGACTTCCTCGTGGCGAAGGCAGCCGACCAGGAAGTTGGCGAGCACGGCCTGATCGCGCTCGACTGGCACAACGGCAACCGTTCGATCCTGGCTGACGCACGCCTGTCCGGCCTGGTCATCGGCCAGACCCTGACGACGACGCCCGAGGACACGTACCGGGCACTGCTCGAGGCCACGCTGTTCGGCACCCGTGTCATCATCGAGAACTTCGAGGAGCACGGCGTCCAGGTTGAGGAAATCGTCGCAGCCGGAGGTCTTCTCAAGAACTCGTTCTACATGCAGCTCATGGCTGACATTACGCGTCGCCCGATCGCAGTCTCCGAAGCGGAGCAGACCGGTGCACTCGGCTCCGCCGTGTTCGCCGCCGTCGCCGCCGGTGTTTACGAGGACGTCTTCCAGGCCGCAGAGGCCATGGCGAACGTTCGCAAGGACGCCTACCTTCCGAACGAGGATCGCGCAGCCAAGTACGATGCTCTGTTTGAGATCTACAAGGAGCTGCATGACCAGTTCGGCCGTAACCCGAACTCGCCCATGTATCGCCTGAAGGACATCAAGGCAAAGGCCTACGAGAGCAGCAAATGATCAAGCTGACTGAGCTTTCGCAAGATATCCAAGATGCGGTAGCTGCAACGAGGGAGAAGGTCGCGAAGCTCCATGCGGAGCTTCAGGCCAACAACCTCGTCGTGTGGACAGCGGGGAACGTGTCTGAACGCGTTCCCGGCGCAGACCTGTTCGTCATCAAGCCCTCCGGGGTCCGGTACGACGAACTGAGCGCCGAGGTCATGGTCGTGTGCACGATGGATGGGGAGAAGATCGAGGACGGTACACCGGCGCGACTTTCCCCCTCCTCGGACACGGCGGCCCACGCCTACGTGTATCGACACATGCCGGAGGTTGGTGGAGTGGTTCATACCCACTCCACCTACGCAACGGCATTCGCTGCCGTTCATCAGCCCATTCCTTGCGTCCTGACCATGATGGGCGACGAGTTCGGCGGGGAAGTTCCCGTCGGCCCCTTCGCCATCATTGGTGACGACTCGATTGGGCGGGGAATCGTTGAGACGCTTAAGGACTCGCGTTCCCCCGCCGTTCTGATGGCTAACCACGGCCCGTTCACGATCGGTACGGATGCAACCGCGGCCGTTAAGGCGGCCGTCATGGTAGAGGAAGTTGCGCGGACCGTCGCGGCCGCTAGGACCCTCGGCGAACCGGTTCCTGTTGCGCAGGAACATATCGACTCCCTCTACGATCGATACCAGAACGTTTACGGACAGAAATAGGTCAGTAGCGTCTGCAGCAGTAGAGAAGTAAGAGGAGTAGCCATGTCCGATCCGTTAGTTATAGCCGTTGACTCGTCAACGTCAGCCACCAAAGCCGTTGTCGTCGACAAGTCAGGCCAGGTCCTTTCCACCGGTAAGGCAGACATTGATCTGCTGACGCCGGGAATGGACATGTACGAGCACGACCCCGTCCAGTGGTGGGAGTCGACCGAAACGGCAATCTCGCAGGCGTGCGCGGCGCTCAGCGATGCTGATCGGCAGCGGATCAAGGCTCTCTGCATTACTCACCAGCGCGAATCTTTCGCGCTCGTCGACGAGGATGGTGGGGCGCTTCGCCCCGCTATCCTCTGGCTCGACTCCCGCGCGGGTGACGAGATCAAGGAACACGGCTCCGACCACATCCACGAGCTGTCCGGCAAGCCCGCCGACACGACCCCCGCGCTCTACAAGATTGCGTGGCTGAAAAAGCACGAGCCCGAGGTTCTCACCTCGGCTCACAAGCTTGTTGATGTCCACGCCTACCTCGCCCACCACCTGGTGGGCCGCTGGGTTTCGGCCGTTGGCTCCGCCGATACCCTCAACCTTCTTGATATCGCGAACGTCGACTACTCGGATGAGCTTCTCGACATCGCGGGCGTCACGAGGGAGCAGATGGCGGAGCTGGCCCAGTCGGCCTCGATCATCGACACCATCAAGAAGGAACTCACGGACTCGTGGGGTATTCCCGGTGACGTTGTTCTTGTTGCTGGCGTCGGGGATGGTCAGGCCGCCGGCCTTGGCACCTCCGCTATCGATGAGGACGTCGCCTACGTCAACATTGGAACCTCGGTGGTCGCCGGTGTGCACGCCTTCGAGTACGCGTACTCTCCGGCCTACCGCACTCTCCTTGGTGGTATCCCCGACTCGTACGTTCTTGAGATCGTCCAGAACTCAGGTTCTGTTCTCGCGAACTGGTTCCGCAAGGAACTTGGCGACCCCGCGCTCGATGGCGGGCTCGACCCCGAGCTGGATGCTGCGGCCGAAGCACTTGAACCCGGTACCGACGGCCTGCTGACCGTGCCGTACTGGAATGCCGTGCAGTCCCCGCACTGGGATCCGTTTGCAAAGGGCATTGTGCTCGGCTTCGGGTCCGCCCACACTCGTGCCCACATGTACCGCTCGATCATCGAGGGCATGGCAATCGAACTACGAGGCAACCTGGAACGCGTCCAGGAATCGACCGGCAGGAAGCTCCGCGAACTGCGGTGCACGGGCGGCGGTTCCCGCAATCCCCTCTACCGCAGAATTTTCGCCGACGCGACCGGCCTCCCCCTCGTTGTCTCCGGCGTTGACGAAGTCAGCGCCCAGGGCGCGGCAATGATGGCGATGGCAGCGATCGGTGCGTACCCCGATGTGCAGTCGGCCTCCGAGGGTATGGCTAGCTTCGTTGACCGCACCGACCCGGATCCCGAGGCGCACGAGATTTACGGCGAATGGGCCGCAATCCAGCAGGATATTTACCCGGCACTCGCCGATATCTTTACTCGAATCAACTCTGTTACGAAACGGAAGTAGGAATAAGCAATGGCAACAATCGTTATCCTCGGATCCGGAATCATGGGGACGGCACTGTCGTTCCCGGCCTCGGAAAACGGCCACGAGGTACGCCTCGTCGGAACGTTCCTTGACCGGGAGATCGTCGAGTCGATCCAGACCACCGGTGTTCACCCCGACCTTGGCCTCAAGGTCAATGACGGCGTGACCGCCTACCAGCTCGAGCAGGCGAAGGAAGCCTTCGAGGGTGCCGATGTCGTCATGTCGGGCGTCAACTCCTTCGGGGTTGAGTGGATCGGTGAACAGCTGGCTGACCTCCTTCAGCCGGGACAGAAGTTCCTCTGCATCACGAAGGGCATGAGGGCCGATGAGGGGACTGGCGACCTGCAGCTCCTCCCGGACAAGATCAAGGAATACCTGGATCCCGAGCTGGCTGAACAGATCTCCTGGAATGCCATTACCGGCCCGTCGATCGCTGGCGAGCTTGCCGTCCACCACGACACCGCCGTGGTTTTCTGCGGTCACGACAAGGACGACCTCGAGTACCTGGCCGACCTGTTCCGCACCGACTACTACCATGTGTGGACCTCGACCGACTTCATTGGTCACGAGACCGGTGCTGCCACGAAGAACATCTACGCCTTCGCAGCCGGCTTTGCCGAGGGCCTTCTTCGCAAGCAGGGTAAGGAAAATGACAAGTACGTCATGTACAACTTCGGTGCCGCGATCTTCGCGCAGGGCCAGCGGGAGCTCCGCTCCTTCGTCAAGCTCATGGGTGGCAACCCGGACACCGCAGACGGTCTGGGCGGCGTCGGCGACATGTTCGTGACCTCCATGGGTGGACGCAATGTCAAGGCCGGCACGCTCGTCGGACAGGGCATTCCCTTCTCCGAAGTCCGCGACCAGCACATGAAGGGCGTGACGCTCGAAGGCGTCGCAGCTATCAAGGTCGTCGGTAAGGCACTTGGCCCGCTCACCGAACGCGGCGTCATCAAGCCCGAAGAGTACCCGCTGTGCCGGTTCCTCTACTCCGTTGTCGCCGAAGACGCTCCCCTCGACATTCCGTGGGACAAGTTCTTCCAGGACCTGACCTAGTACATCGCGACTAACGACTCTGGGGCTCTCCGAAAGGGGAGCCCCAGAATCATAAGTTGCTACGGAAGTTAACCCAATAAGAAACGAGCCCGATGAGTTGCGAATCGGCAAGATAATCCTTGGTGTATCTCGAATCCGAAGCCGCATTCACGCTTTGGCGTAGTGGATCTTCAGGTCGAGGTAAGCGCGACCCCATTTTTTCAGACTGGGACGCAACTAATGAAGGACCTTCGAAGTCGGCAGGTACGTTGTTAGCCAATTTATCCACTTAGTGCACGCCGACTGTTGATCCTTCCTACAAGTCAACGTCATGACCGGGGATATTCATGTCTGATGTTATCGCGCAGATGTTGCTGAACCGCAGGCTGGCACGGGTAAGTGTGAATCGTGCGCATGCTTTGACGGTTATTGAAATGGCCGAGAAGCATGTGCAAACGGCTCAAGTTCTTGCTGGCATGGATGACCGGACCATGGCGTTCACCGCGGCTGACGATGCGGCTCGTAAAGCCCTGGCTGCCGTCTTAGCAGTTGAAGGATTGCGAGCGCGTCCTGTTGGAGGGGCGCACCGTAATACGCAAATTGCGGCAGCATAGTTTGTTGATGGTTCCGCACTCTTGGAGTTTGATTGGATGCGGCAAATGCGTAACGCGACCGAGTAACCTAGTGATGACCGCCAGTCGGCAACCGCAAAAGATGTTCAGAATGCCATAGTTGCGGCCTCGGCTACCGTTGCTGTCTGTACGGTGTATGTGCGCGATTGATCCTGGATACTGGTCAACCTTTATTGTCCTAGTTTAAGTGGTTAAAGGGATGTCCGTAGGCGCTCGCATTCAAGACCATGTGTCTGCCCAGCTAGGTAAGACATTCTCTCTGGGGTACGTGTACCGCATGAGGTGCTCCATGTTCTTGACGTGGCGTTTGTGCGGCACTCTTCCTTTAACTGGATGATGTGTTCCAGCTAGAGGAAGCCTGGGTACATAAAGAACCTGCTCGAATGAGCAGAGGCATCGCTCGTTTTTCTCGTGCTTTCATATTCTATGAGTTATTCATTTATCGTTCGAGTTAATAAAAGCATGATGAATTTACCGTGTTCAATTGAGAAAAGGTGCACGTTCAAGAGTGAAAACTCCATTGACACTGAGGGATGGGTCAAGCATGATTAAAGGCGCACGTGACTGCTGTCACGTCGAAAATGTTGGTGCGCGCGGGGTGAGTGCGGCCGGCAAAACCTCAAATCAAAGGAGATTGAGAGATGTCAGATCTTGTTATCGGTATCGATATCGGCACAGGCTCGACGAAGGGTGTTCTGTCGGACACCGACGGAAATGTAATCCATAGTGAGGTGGTCCGCCACGAAACTTCGTTCCCCCGTCCAGGATGGGCGGAGCACGATCCGGACGACACGTGGTGGAAGGATGTTGTCGAGATCTGTCGCAGGCTGACGGCCCGCGCCAAGGGCGATGTTGCAGGTCTCTGCATCTCCGGTATCGGCCCCGTTTTCCTGGCTGCTGATGAACGCGGGCAGGGCCTGCGTCCCGCAATTCTTTATGGCGTTGATACTCGTTCGGCTAAAGAAATTGACGAGCTGACGGAGCGTTACGGCTCGGATAAGATCCTCGAGGTCTGCGGTAACCACATGACGTCGCAGTCGGTGGGACCGAAGATTGAGTGGCTGACCCGCAACGAGCCCGATGTTTGGGCGCGTACGAAGCGTTTCTTGATGGCGCACACCTACTGCATTTTCCACCTGACCGGTGAATACGTGCTCGATCACCTGTCCGCTTCGATGTGCGAGCCCCTGTACTCGCCGTTCACGAACGACTGGGTTGACGAGTGGGTTGAAGATATCTGTGGTGACCTGCCGATGCCGAGGCTTATGTGGTCGAACGAGGTTGCCGGTCGCATCACCGACAACGCTGCTCGAATAACCGGTCTGCGCCCGGGTACCCCGGTTGCTGTTGGCACCATTGACGCTTTCTCGGAAGCGCTCTCGGTGGGCGTGAGCCAGCCGGGCCAGGTCATGCTCATGTACGGCTCGACCATGGTTGCCGTGCAAATCTCCGACAAGCCACTTATTGCTCCGTCGCTGTGGTCGAACGCTGGCCTCTTCGAGGGAACGTCGAATGTTTCGGGTGGTATGTCGACCACGGGCTCGCTGACCACGTGGGTTGCTGAACTGTCGGGACGCAACTACGACGAGCTCACCCAGCTTGCTGGCGAGTCCTCGCCGGGCGCACGCGGCCTGCTTATGCTTCCGTACTTCTCCGGTGAGCGTTCGCCGATTGCCGACCCGAATGCTCGCGGCGTGCTTGCCGGCCTGAACCTGACCCACTCGTACGGAGATATTTACCGTTCTGCGCTGGAGGCAACGGGCTACGGCTCGCGCCACCTCCTCGATTCGATCAAGGATTCAGGTGGTGCAGCATCCGAGTACTGGGCTGTTGGCGGCGGCACGACAGGTGGCCTGTGGCCCCAGATCATGTCCGACATCATCGGCATTAAGCAGTACATCCCGAAGGTTACGATCGGTGCCTCGTACGGCGACGCTCTCCTAGCGTCGATGGCTGCGGGCGTTGTTGACGTCAACACGACATGGAACTCTGCAGAGCGCGAGGTTGAGCCCAACCCGGACAACCTGGATATCTACGGCGAGATGTACAAGATCTATCTGGATCTCTATCCGGCCACGGCTGATGTCAGCCACAGGCTGGCAGACATCCAGGCACGTTAGAAGTAGCTGTGTGCGGGAGGACAGGGAACCCTGGCCTTCCGCACATCGTTGCCCGTTAAACCAACGGAGGGGCGAATGCTCCTCCGCCTATTGAATGTTCACGAGGGAGAACGCATGAAAGCGGCAATTTTCGCAGGACCGGGAAAGCTTGAACTACGAGATATTGAGAAGCCGACGGCGAACAGGGGAGAGCTTGTCCTCAAGGTCGGTGCCAACACCGTATGCGGGACCGACGGTCGTATCCTTCGCGGAGAGAAGTCCGCTGGAATCGACGTCGGGGTTGTCCTCGGCCATGAGATCTCCGGCTACGTTGAAGAAATTGGTGCGGGCGTTGAGGGCGTTGAGATCGGCGACCTCGTTGGGATTCTTCCCACGATCCCGTGCCTCGAGTGCTACTACTGCGCTCGCGGTGCCGAGCACCTGTGCATCGACTCCGACATCTTCGGGTACCGGGTGAATGGCGGTCTTGCCGAGTACGTGCTGATCCCGGAATCGGCAATGATGCGCGGGGGAGTCTTCAAGGCCGCCCCGCACCTCACACCAGCGGAGGTTGCTCTCGCGGAACCCCTCGGCTGCGTTCTAAACGGAGCCGATAACTACAAGACCGAGGTCGGTGACACCGTCCTGATCCAGGGCGCTGGCCCGATCGGTCTGCTCCACACCCAGCTCAACAGGTTGCTCGGCGCTGAGAAGGTCATCGTTTCCGATCCATCTGACTCGCGTCGGGAGATCGCGGAATCGATGGGAGCCACCCACACGATTAATCCGCTTGAGCAGGATCTCACAGAGTTCGTGAAGGACCTGACGGATGGGCGCGGTGCCGATGTCGTGGTCATCTGCATTGGCCGCGGCGAGCTCATCAACCAGGCATTCCAGGCCGCACGCAAGGGCGCCAGGGTTAATGCCTTTGCTGGGTTCTCGAAGGAAGCGCTCGCGGAGATCGACCCGAACCTCATCCACTACGGCGAGCTCATTGTCACGGGCGCATCGAACGCTGGTCGTGCCTCCCACGAAAAGGCCCTCGCCCTTATCGGTGCAGGACTCATTGATGTGAAGGCGCTCCACACCCACACGTTCCCTCTCGATGACGTTGTCGAAGGGATTGAGTTTGCCCAAACGGGCGAAGGTATCAAGGTTGCGATCGTCCCCAACTAGGACGTAGCTGAGTCGGCGCGGGAGGTGCCCGGATCTCGCGCCGGTTCTTAGACTCTTTAGTTTCCCCGGGGAATGCTCAAGGAGGAGCAACCATGGAAGTCATTATTGGAGTTGACGGCGGCACCACCGCGGTTAAGGCTGTTGCGTTCACGCTCGACGGGGAGATTTACGCAACTCATCACGAATCTGTTCCCGTTAACTACGGCCCCAGTGGGGAGGCCGAGCAGGACATGAATCTGATCTGGCAGGCAGTCGCGGACTGCCTGAGCTCGGTTGTGAAGCAGCTCGATGGTCACGACATTGTTGGCATTGGCCTCACCGGACAAGGTGATGGCGTGTGGCTCGTCGACGAGGTCGGTGAGCCGGTCCGTCCCGCCGCGAACTGGATGGATGGTCGTGCGGGTGACCGCGTGGCCGCCTGGACCGCTGACGGTAAGGACGCGAAGGTCCTAGAGGTCACCGGAACGTCCCTGTTCTCCGGTCTCTTTCCGGTCCTCCTTGAGGAGCTCAGGGAGAACGAACCTGACGTCATTGCGCGCGCGGCTACCCAGCTGTACTGCAAGGACTGGCTCCGCTTTAGGCTCACCGGTGAGCGCGCCACCGACTATTCGGAAGCCTCCCGTACCTTCCTTGATGTTCGCGATGCTTCGGGATACTCCGAGCAACTCGCAGCTTCGCTTAATATGACCGATGCGCTGGCACTTCTTCCCGAGGTGCGCCACCCCGCCGGTAAGGCCAGCCCGTTGTCCGCCGAGGCTTCCGAAATCACCGGTATCCCCGAAGGTACCCCCGTTGGTGTGGGCCAGATCGACGTCGCCGTCACCGGTGCGGGCCTGGGCATGGTTGAGAACGGCAACACCTGGCTCATCCTCGGCACTACCGGTTTTGTGGGAACGCTTCTCCCGTCCGTGTCCGAACGCAAGTCCGACCTGTCGATGGTTCTTGCAACCGGCAACGACGCGCAGGTGCTTGAGTTCATGGCTCCCATGACGGGAACCCCGAACCTTGACTGGATCAAGAAGATGCTCGGGCTTGAAGTAGCCAACTGGGGTGACATCGAAACTGTTGCCCGCAAGGCCGGCCCCGGATCCCACGGCGTTGTCTACCTGCCGTACGCGTCCCCGGGCGGCGAACGGGCACCGTTCCTCGACCCGCACGCCTCCGCTTCCTGGCAGGGCATGTCGCTCACGACGGAGCGGGAAGACATCCTCCGGTCGGTGTACGAAGGTGTGGCCTTCTCCCTGGTCGAATGCATCGAAACCCTGGAAGTTCAGGACGACCTGCTGGTATCCGGCGGCGGCTTCCGCTCCGACCTGCTTTGCGAAATACTTGCCGATGCGACGGGCCTGACCGTTGTGCGTCAGGATGCTCCCGAGGCAGGCGCACGCGGTGCTGCCGTGCTCGGCCTTGTATCCGCGGGCCGCTACGACACGGTGGAAGAAGCAGCGAGGGCACTCGGAGCCACCACCGAGACGTTTGAACCGAACGCCGAGAACCGGGACATCTACCGCGCCGCCTACGACCTGTTCCTGGAGACCAGGGCGGCCCTGCGCCCGGTGTGGCCGGATATGAGGAACCTCCGCAAGCAAACGAACTAGGACGAAGAAGCAGACGAACTAGGACGAACTAGGAAGAGAAATGAAAATACTCATCGCATCGGACGGATTCCTCACCGATGATGTCCTCACCACCGCTATCCAAAACGAGCTCCCGGATGCTGAGCTCTCCCGCATTGCCTCGACGTGGCCCACACCAGCATTTGGTGATGTTGGGGATGTGCAGGAGGCACTCGGTGACGAGGACGCCCTGATCGAAGCCCTCCAGGGCAACGAGGTTGTCATCTCCCACACCTTCCCGTTCACCGAGAAGGTTATTGCGGCAAGTCCCGACCTGAAGCTCATCACGATCTGTCGCGGCGGACCCGTCAACGTCAATATCGACGCTGCCACCAAGCACGGCGTCATGGTCTCCTATGCGCCCGGACGCAATGCTCGGGCCACGGCTGAACACTCCGTCGCCATGCTGCTCGCCGCAGCCAGGCAGATCGCCCAGCGGCACATGGAAGTGGTGAACGGGGAGTGGGCAACCGATTACTACCTGTTCGAGAAAACCGGCCAGGAAGTCGGAGCCTCCACCGTCGGCGTCATCGGCTACGGAGCTATCGGAGCCCGCGTTGCGGCAATCATGTCCGCATTCGGCGCACGCGTCCTCGTCTTTGATCCGTTCAAGGAGCCCGGTAGCGACGGCAGTATCGAGTTCGTTGGACTCGACCAGCTGCTCGCAGAGTCCGACTTCGTGACGCTCCACGCACGCGTCACCGACGAGAATCGGCACATGATTAACGCCGATAGCCTCGCGAAGATGAAGAAGGGTTCGATCCTCGTCAACTGCGCTCGCGGCCCACTTGTCGACTACGACGCTGTTTGTGATTCCATTGACTCCGGTCATCTCCACGCCGCTGCGTTCGACTGCCTGCCCGAGGAGCCGCTACCGGCGGACCACCGCCTGCTACGCACCCCGCGCATTACCTTCACCCCTCACCTTGCGGGAGCCTCCCAGGAAGCCTCGCGCGTGGCTGCTCGTATCGGCTCCGCCGATATTGCTGCGTATGCGCGAGGGGAACTACCCACCCATCTCGCCAATCCCGATGTCAAGAGAAAGTGAATATCAATGCTGTACGAGAAGGAACGCCAAGAGGTTGTTGAAACCTGCCAGTTCATGGTGAAGGAAAACCTCGTTGTCGGAACTGCGGGTAACGTATCCGTCCGAATTGGCGACCACGTTGTTATCTCCCCGTCGGGGGTCGACTACGACACGATGGTCGCCGAGGACGTTGTCGTATACGACATGGATGGGAACCATGTGGAGGGCAAGCTGAAGCCGTCCTCCGAACTGCCCCTCCACATTGCCGTCTACAAATCGACGGATGCCCAGGCAGTGACCCACAACCACGCGTACGCTTCGACGGCCCTTGGCCTCGTTGTTGATGAGATCCCGCCCTCGCACTACTACTCGGGCATGCTTGGTGGCATTATCCGCGTGGCCCCCTATGCCGAGTTCGGCACGGATCAGCTCGCCATCAATGTCGCCAAGGCACTCGAAAGTCGTAGCGGTGCACTCATGAAGAACCATGGCGCGATCACCCTGGGCCCGAACCTCAAGAAGGCCGTGAACCTCCTGCCCATCCTCGAATACATTTGCGAGATCCAGCTCAGGGCCATGGCAACCGGAGCCCCGATTTCCCTCCTCAGTCAGGAACAGATCGACAGTGCCGTCGTTGGTATGTCGACTTACGGCAAGCAGCCGGGAAGGGACGAGGACTAAGCCTTTCGGCAAGAGTCCAACGAGCGCGGGGTGGGGGAGTTGAAAGCTTCTCTGCCCCGCGCGGCACTTACTGGTCTGGTCCGGTTTGAAACTGGGCTAATCGTCATCACCCGTCGCGGGCTCCTCCAATGGGCCGGTCACGTGTCCGGCGCCCGAGCTTTTCCATACCGTCCCGCGCTTCCCGCCCGAGCAGGAACGCCGGGTTGGGGGAGAGAAGCCGGGTCACCGACATTCGCATTCCACGCCCGACGCTTTCTCGTATCGGTCGAAAGTCACCCACCTCAACACTGAGAGAATGACTCAATGTAGTTGAACGTATTCCCATCATGAAATTCTGGTGGATTTATCAGTTCTAACTGTTAATACTGTTAATAACGCTGGCTCTCACTCGGCCAGTCTGATTCAAAGAAGAATTCAGGAGACACAAATGAACAAGATCAATGCGGCTGATGGTCCGCTCGTTATTGCGGTTGACTCGTCGACGACCTCGTCGAAGGCGATCATTGTCGATGCTCTGGGCAATGTGCTTGCGCTCGGCAAGCGGGAGATCCCGCTCCGCACCCCGCAGCAGGGCTTTGGCGAACACAACCCCGCACACTGGTGGACCTCGACGAACGCCGCAATTGCTGAGGCAATCTCGCGGCTGAAGATGGAGGACCGGGGTCGCATCGAAGCTATCGGTATGACGCACCAGCGCGAGACCTTCGCTCCGTTCACGGAGGATGGCACCCCGCTGCGCAACGGTATTCTCTGGCTCGACATTCGCGCCGCGGATCAGATCAAGAAGTACGGCACCCCCGAGATTCACAAGCTGTCGGGCAAGCCCGCTGACGTGACCCCGGCCATTTACAAGATGGCATGGGTGAAGGAACACGAGCCGGAGATCTGGTCCAAGGCCGACAAGATCGTCGATGTCCACGCCTATCTCGTTTACTGCCTGACCGGTAAGTGGAGCGACTCTGTTGCAGCCGCTGACTCGCTCGGACTGTTCGATATCGAGAAGCTCGACTATGACGAGTCACTCATGGAGATTGCGGGTGTTGACCGCGGTCAGATGGCTGACCTGTACCAGCCCGGTGAGGTCCTTGGCTACGTCAAGAAGGAAGTTCGCGAAGCCTGGAACATCTCGAAGGAGATCCCGGTTATCGCAGGCCTCGGCGACGGTCAGGCTGCCGGCATTGGTGCCGCTGCCGTTGACCCCGAGGTTGCCTACCTCAACATGGGAACCGCCGTTAACGCGGGCGTGACCTCCCTCGACTACCAGTACGGCCAGGTGTTCCGCACCCTCGCCGGTGGTGTCCCCAACACCTACGTTCTCGAGATCCTTCAGTCCTCGGGAGCATTCCTTACCACGTGGTTCCGTCGTGTCTTCGGCAACCCGGCACTGCAGGGTGGCCCGGATCCGGAGCTTGAGGCGCTCGCGGCAGCACGTACCCCCGGCTCGGGTGGCCTTGTCACCCTGCCCTACTGGAACGCCGTACAGAGCCCCTACTGGGAGCCGATTGCCCGCGGCGGAATTGTCGGCTGGCGCGGAACGCACGGACCCGGCTCCATGTACCGCTCGCTTCTTGAAGCGATCTCGATGGAGATGGCTCGTTCGCTACGCGGCATGGAAGAAGCAACGGGAGTGAAGCTTCAGACGGTTCGTGCCATGGGTGGCGGTGTCCGCTCGAAGCTCTGGCGTCAGATCATGACCGATGCGATCGGCTTGCCGATCGCCGCCTGCAAGGAAGACGAGATTTCCGCACTGGGTGCAGGTGTTGTCGCCATGGCCTCGACCGGCGTCTTTGGTGACACCGAGATCGCAACCGCAGCCAAGAACATGGCTCAGTTCACCGACTCGACCGAACCCAACGAGGAAAACCACAAGATCTACCAGGAGCTCGGTGCTATCCAGGGCCGTCTCTACTCTGATCTCAAGGAAACCAACGATCAGCTTCACGAGTTCGCGCGCCGCTACCCGGACGCCGAAGTATCAAACGAAGACGACTAGGTCGAAAGGGCCGAACAATGCCATCAATTGCCATTCTTGGTGCCGGAGCCATGGGCTCTGGCCTCGCAAATGCTCTCGTCCGCGCAGGCTGGGAGGTGAACCTTTGGGGTACCTGGCTGGACGATCACCTGATCGATGCCATCGAGGCAGGCTCACCGCACCCTCGCATCGACGTTGTCATCTCCGGCAAGGTCACGACCTTCCGTTCCGATGACCTGGCGAAGGCCATGGACGGCGTCGATGTTGTAGCACTCTCGGTTGCCTCCGCCGGTGTCCCAAAGGTTGTTGAACTTGCACTCCCCGGTATCTCCAAGGCCCAGGCCCTGTGGATGACCACGAAGGGCTTCCTTCCTGCGGAAGACGGCACCATTCAGCTCCTGCCCGCCGGTGTTCGCGCCATCGCAGAAGAGGCCGGCGTCGAACTTCCCCCGATCGTCGCAATCGCGGGCCCGGTCAAGGCGAACGAGTGCGCTGCCGACGAGCCGACCGCAACGATCTTCGGATGCAAGGACAAGGACGTAGCGGTGAAGTACGCCCGCGAGGCACGCTCCGATAACTACGCCATCGAACCCTCGGATGACGAGGTAGGCGTGGAAGTCTGCGCCCCGATGAAGAACGTCTACGCCATCATGCTCGGCATCGCCGACGGCCTCCAGGACAAGACCGGACATCCCCACCACAACCTCAAGGCAGCCACGTTCGCCCAGGCTGTGCGGGAGATGTCGATCCTTTCGGTTGCCCTCGGCGCCAAGGAAGCCACGGCCTACGGCCTGCCCGGCGTTGGTGACCTCGAAGTCACCGGCCTGTCCGGCCGCAACAAGGTCTACGGCTCGAGGATCGGACGCGGTGAGGGAGCCAAGACTGCTCTCGAAACGATGAAGGAGCTTGAGCAGACCGTTGAGGGCGTTCCGGCTATCCCGCTCGCCGTCAACCTCGTTGAGCAGACCGACGCTTCCCTTAAGGAGCGCATGCCGCTGCTGTTCGCGGCTCAGCAGATCGTCCACGAAGACGATCCCAACTACGCAGATGTTTTGGCGCAGGCGGTTCTGCCGCCCCGTCCCTAACAGAAAGTAGGTGCGACGCATATGCGCGCGTATATGTTCTATGGTCCGGGCGATCTTCGCCTGGAAGACGTCGAGCCGGGTGTCCCCGGCCCCGGAGAGATAGCCGTTGAGGTCAAGGCCGCAGCAACCTGCGGAACCGACCTCAAGTCGTATCGGCGCGGGCATCCCACGCTGTTTCCGACCCTCCCAGCAAGGTTTGGTCACGAGTTCGCTGGCATTGTTACGGAGGTGGGTGACGGGGTAACTGACTTCAAGGTCGGGGACCGCGTCGTCGCTGCCAACACTGCACCATGCGGGCACTGCTGGGCCTGCACCATCGGGCGCGAATCGCTGTGCGAGAACCTCGAGTACCTCAACGGGGCATTCGCGGAGCAGATTGTCATCCCGAAGGCAATCGTGGAAAGGAATACGTACCATATTCCAGACACGCTCTCCTTCGAAGCGGCAGCCCCGCTCGAGCCCCTGTCGACAGTGGTCCACGGAATCTACGAGTCCGGCATCAAGCTTGGCGATACGGTGACCGTGAACGGTGCCGGTCCGATTGGCCAGATGTTCATCAAGCTTGCGCAACTGCGCGGGGCCAGTGTCATCGCCGCCGACCGTTCCGCATCCCGCCTTGCGCAGGCCGCGGAAGCCGGTGCACGTACCGTCGACCTGACGGGACTCGAGGGCCCCGAGGAGTGTGCGGCACAGATTAACGAGCTCACCCCGGGCGGACGCGGCGCCGATGTTGCCGTGGAGGCTGTGGGACTGCCCCAGGTATGGGAGCAGACAGTTCACTGCCTCCGCCCCGGCGGAACTGCGGTGCTGTTTGGTGGAACCCCGAAGAACGCCCCGTTCTCGGTGAATTCCTCCGACATGCACTACAAGGAGTACACGCTTAAGGGCGTGTACCACCATCAGCCCAGGTACGTGAAGGTAGCTGTCGAACTGCTCTCAACCGGCAAGTTTGATGGCATGAGCCTCTGCACCGAGGTCAGGCCCTTGGAGGCTCTTGTTGAGTCTCTTGAGGACATGTCTCAGGGCAACGGATCGAAGTACATCCTGCGCCCCTAGCACGTGAGTGGTGTGTCGGGGCTCTGGCCCCGACACACCTATCTCGACGATCTGTGCTGCTTATTTCTTTCACCCATTTCGTTCTTCTTCGATGGGTGGCAGTAGAGTTTGATGTAGGGAGGAAGTGAACACTGTGGCTCAGCTCAGCAAGAACGATCGGCAGCAAATGCTCGCCGAGCATGTCCTAAACCTTGGGACGGTGCGCGTCGAGGACCTGCTTAAGCTCGTCGACGCGTCCCCGATGACGATCTATCGGGACCTGTCAGAACTTGAGAACGATCGAGTTATCGTGCGTTCCCGCGGTGAGGTCACGGCCGTTGCGACATCGCTCAGCGAAACGTCGATGAAGTATCGGCTCACGCAGGAGGAAGACGCCAAGAACTCACTGGTTTCCGTGTTCGCCCCGCTCTTTACCCGGGGATCCTCGATCATCTGCGACGACTCATCAACCGTATTCTCGATTCTCAAGGAATATACGTCCGTTGGTGGGCTCACGATCATCACGAACAACTGGTCGATTATTCAGCTTGCTGGCTCGGTGCCAGACTGGGAGCTCATTACGCTCGGCGGATTCTATGATCGCCACCTAGACGCGAACTATGGCCCTGCCGGAGTGAAGATGCTCCGGGAGATCCGGGCCGACCATGCTATCATTTCGGCTGCCGCAATCAGCGACGGGGTCGTGTACCACCCATATGCTGCGGTGGCCGACTACAAGGCGCTCATGCTCCAGGCAGCCAGCCATTCCCATCTCGCGGTGACGCACTCGAAGTTTGAGCGTAAGGCACTCTACCGAGTGGCTGACACGGCAGACTTTGACTCGGTGGTTGTTGACGCTGGCACGTGCAATGAGATTGTCGAAACCCTGCGCAACCGAAGTGCGAACGTTAAGATTGGCACGCCTGTTTCCTAGGAATTCGGGAAGGGGATCAACGCGCAGGGAAAAGGATCTGTCTGTGCGACGTTGCTTCCTCCGCGATTGCCGGGTGCCTTCCGACGCTGAGGTAACCGCGTAAATTTAGTCGTGGACGAGAGAAATTGTGCGACATGGGGCGCTTTAGCTTGATGTAGGGAGAGAGGTGAGGGGGCTGGCAGAACATGTTCTGCCAGCCCCCGCACCTACTTGTTAGAAGGTACGGATTGCGATCTCCGCCGGTGCAAGGAAGAGCTCTTTAAGCTCGGCATCAACCTTGCAGAGGGTGAGGGAGACGCCCGCCATCTCCAGCGAAGTACAGTATTCGCCGACGTAGCTACGCCACACCTTGATGCCACGCTCTTCGAGCTTGCGGTGCGCGATGCCGTAGAGGAGGTACTGCTCGGAAATCGGGGCAGAGGATTCCATCGGAATCCGTCCTTCAGGACAGTTTCGGCGTGTCCCGCATGACTGTGCGGGGAGTACTCAACGTACTTGCCGACGAAGGGCTCTTTCACCGGATCCCCGGCACGGGGACGTTCGTTTCTGAACCGAAGATTGCAACAAAGTCACCTGCGTACCAGGGAATTAGGCAGCAACTTGAGGATCGCGGTTACACAACCCAGACCGAATTGCTTTCCTTTGATCTTGTGGCGGCACCCGATACATTTGCGGATTTCTTCGGCATTCCGAAGAAATCGCCCGTCTATCAGATCTCTCGCAGGCGCTTCCTCGAAGGAAAGCCAGTGACGATCCACCGTTCCTGGGTGAGTGCCGACCTGGCGCCGAGCCTCGATCGGTTTGATGTTGTTGAACGGCAGCTTTGTGAAGTCCTCAGCACCGAATTTGCACTGAACGTCAAGAACACCGACGAGAGTCTCGAGGTGATCCTCGCGTCGGAAAAAGAAGCCGGGCTACTTGGCGCCGAACCGGGGGCTCCACTTCTGAAACTGGTTGACCAATTGCGTGATGAACGCGGGCGACGATACGAATACACCAACCTTCTGATGCGCTCAGATCGCATGAAGCTCGAGTTCCATTTCGAATCCTGAATCCGCTGGTGTGCGGTCGAAGTGGACGCAAATAGGGGGCCGGTCGATCAAGACCGGCCCCACTATATTCATGAACAGTTTTCTCCCGGCGGGGAGGATCCTCCGCTATGCGGCGCTACTGCGCCGGTGATCCGCCCACCGGGTGAGGAAATCTGCGACCGCATCGTCCTCGTTTAATCCGATCTCGTAGTGGCACGATTCCTTGACGTGAGGGTAGGCATTGCCCATGGCGACCGCGATCCCGACGTTTGGTAGCCAGGAGAGGTCATTCTCCGAGTCCCCAATTCCGAGCGTCCTCTCGGGAGTGGCCCCAAGGTCATTAAGAACCGGAGTGAGACCACTCCACTTGCTGACGTTTTCCTCCGTGAGTTCGTAGAACTCCGGGAGAGTCTTCACGGTTTCGGGGAAGCGCTCGCGGAGACGTTCCACCATCTCGTCCGTCCGCTCAGGGTCGATGTAGTACATCACCTTGAGTCTGTTGTTGCGATCGAGCTCGTCAAGGTCGACAAGTTCGGGGGCAAGACCCTCATTGGGTGCCTTGAGGAGTTGGCGACCGGAGCCATCGACTTCCGTGTAGAAGAAATCGGTTCCAAAAATCACGGTCTCGAGATCGTTCTCGCGACCAAACTCTAGAACTTCCCGGTAATAGTTGTCGTTCAGCGGGCCGAGACCAATGATCTCGTCGTGGTCGGTATGGACAGTGATCGCGCCATTGCAGGCGATCACGTAGCCGGAGCGTTCCATGCGGGTGAAGAGCTTGCGTAGCGCGGGAGCCATGCGTCCCGAGGCTAGGACGACATGAACACCGGTGTCGGTAAGGTCCCGAAGTGCGTCGATTGTTCGGTCAGAAACGCTTGCATCATCGCGGGACAGGGTGCCGTCAACATCGAAGACTGCGACGTCGATGTCGTCGATGTTCGGGGGCAAGGAGTCGTCTAAGAGTTCGGCCATACCAAGACCTTATAGGACAAGCCAATGCTCGACAAAGCGCGGAAAATCAACAAAAGTTGAACTTGGTCGCTCATATGTCGGAGTTACCAATTTACGTTGATTTTGTGGTGCGTTCGGGCCTACTCTGGGGGAGGTCGTGGGCTGGAATGGGCCAGCCCGGAGGAGGAAAAATGTCAGAGAAAATGAAGGCCGTTGTCATGCATGCGGTCGGCGATATTCGTCTCGAAGAAATCGATAAGCCGGTTGCTGGTCCGGGTGAGGTCGTCATGAAGATTGCGGCCTGCGGCGTGTGCGGTTCCGACCTCGACCGCATGTACAAGAAGGGCCCCCACAAGCTTCCGCTCGTCACGGGCCACGAGTTCTCCGGCTACATTGAGGAGCTCGGTGAGGGCGTTGAGGGCTTTGAGGTCGGCGACCTTGTCACTGTCCCCCCAATGCTTCCCTGCTTCGAGTGCGCTCCCTGTGTTCAGGGCGAGTTCTCGCTGTGCGAGAACTACGACTACTACGGTTCCCGTCGTAACGGCGCCTACGCCGAGTATGTTGCCGGCCCCGCCAACCTTCTTCTCAAGGTTCCCGCCGGTCTTGATGCTCGCGCCGCCGCGATGGTCGACCCGGCCGCTATTGCTTTGCACGCGATTTGGCGGACGAAGCTGACCGCCGGTTCCCGCGTTGCCGTCATGGGTGGCGGCGGCCCGATCGGCCTGTTTGCCGTTCAGTGGGCGCGGATCATGGGTGCCACCGACATCGTTGCCGTCGATGTGTCTGAGGAGAAGGCCAAGCTGGCACTCGAGGCAGGGGCAACCACGGCGGTTTCCTCGACCGAAGAACTCGAGAAGATTGTTGGATCCGGTTTCGATGTTGTTGTTGAAACGACGGGTGTTCCGGCGGTTGCTGACCAGTCGGTTGGCATTGCTGCTCGCCACGGCGAAGTTACCCTTATCGGCATTCCGAACGCCCCGGTGGAGATCTCGGCAGGGAACTGGGCTCGCCTCATGCGCCTGGAGATCAACATTTGCGGTTCGTGGAACTCCTTCGGTGCGCCCTTCCCGGGTGCCGAGTGGACGACCACCCTCGAGCACATGGCCAACGGCAACCTGCTGTGGGAGTTCATGATCACCCACGAGGAGCCGCTCGAGAAGGTAGCGGAGACGATTCGCAACATGTCTGAGCGCACGATCCATTCCTCGAAGGTTCTTTTCCTTCCGAACGGAACGGACCTGCCGACCAACTAGCCCGGCAGGCAACTATGAAAAGCGGAAGTACCGAGCACGAGCACGCCATGGTGAGAGCGGCGGAGCTGTACTACAACGACGGACTGCTCCAGTCCGAGGTTGCGGACAAGCTTCGCCTGTCCCGCTGGAAGGTGGGAAGGCTCCTTGAGGAGGCCCGGTCCTCGGGCCTTGTCGAAATTAAGATCCATCACCCTCAGTCGAGGAGGCGCGACCTCGAGCGGAAGCTCATGGAGCGCTTCGACTGCGGCGAAGCCGTTGTCGTCGAATCTCAACCGACGAACGCGGGGACGATGGCGTTGGCGGCGCAGGCCGCCGCTGACTATCTGGTCGAGCTCCGGCCGCAGCCGGGGATCGTTGGGGTTTCCTGGGGGCACACCGTGGCCGCCATTGCGGAACGGCTCCCCGAAGGTATTCTCAGGGAACCCACGATTGTGCAGCTGAATGGTGGGGCCAACTCCCTCACGGACACGGTGGATGCTGGAAGCATCATCCGGATGATTGCGAGAAAGTCCCGCGATCCGCGGACCGCGCTGCTTCCAGCATCCGCGATCGTCCAGGACCGGGAGCTTGCTCGGCGGCTCATGGCTGATCCTCAGGTGGGGAAAGCACTCGAGCTTGCCGCCAGGGCCGAAGTTGGCCTCTTCTCGATTGGTGTCCTCTCACCGCATTCGGTGCTGCGGAAGACCAACTGCATCACCGCCGACGAGGTCGTGGGTCTTCAAGAGGCCGGTGCTATCGGGGATATTCTCGGGCACTACATTGACCGCTTTGGTCGGGTTGTTGACTTCGAGCTCGACCAGCGGACGATTGGCTTGGATATCGATTCCCTCGCTAAGATCCCGAAGTCGATCGCAGTTGCGGTGGGGGAGGAGAAGAGCGGAATTACCCGCGCTGTTCTCTATGCCGGGATCTGCTCGGTTCTCGTCACCGAATCCAAGATTGCTGAGAATGTCCTCGGTGTCGAGGACCGCTGAGAAGGTGCTCGACGCTAACCCACTGTAGTTTTAACGTAATGGCTTCGGCCCACACCACCACAAGATCCGCGGCTACCGTGCCGCCAGAACCGGAGAAAATATGAATCCTCAGGATGTTGTATCCATTGTTGACCACACGCTGCTGGCCCCGGAGGCCACGAAGGAAGACGTTCTTAAGCTCCTTGACGATGCCGAGGCGCTGGGCACCTTCTCGGTCTGCGTCTCACCCACCCAGATCCCGCTCCCGCGGGAGACAAGCGTGAAGGTTGCCGCGGTCTGCGGTTTCCCCTCGGGCGCCCACTCCGCGACCGTTAAGGCCGCCGAAGCGAAGGAACTGGCTGATGCTGGGGTTGACGAGATCGACATGGTCATCAACGTCGGCAAGGCCAAGGAGGGCGACTTCGACTACATCAAGAACGAGATCGCCGCAGTCCGCGAGGCAGCCCCGAATGTTCTCCTCAAGGTCATCATCGAGTCGGCCGCCCTGACCGACGACGAGATTGTTGCCGCCTGCCAGGCTTCCGTTGATGCGAAGGCCGACTACGTGAAGACGTCGACCGGCTACCACAAGGCTGGCGGAGCATCCGTCTCTGCCATCAAGCTCATGCGCGAGACCGTTGGTCCGAACATTGGCGTCAAGGCCTCCGGCGGTATTCGTGACGGCAAGTTTGCGACCGAACTGATCGAAGCCGGCGCAAGCCGCCTTGGCCTGTCGGGTACCCAGAAGGTTCTTGACACCCTCTAAACCGTTCTGAGGTATTCCGCGTCAACAAACTTTGGCGCGGCATACCTCAGCAAGTACACCCAGTCATTGCCGCGGTGCGCCGCGGCAATTTCTACCCCTTTTAGACCCCGAAATTCCCTCGGCATAACATCCAAGAACTGTCGCAGACCACGTGCGACATCCCAACCGAACAACCGTAGATTCTTGCGGAATACCGATCCGTTGCCGCGTAAACGCGCGGCATTACTATCCAACGATCAAAGGTGATCTTATGAGCGAAAAATACGTTATTGGTGTCGATTTTGGCACGCTGTCCGGCCGCGCCACGGTCGTGTGAGTTTCGGACGGACGCGAGCTTGGCTCGTCCGTCATGGAGTACCCGCACGGTGTCATGGACCGTACCCTCACCGCAGGTGATGGTCAGACACTACCTCCCGACTACGCACTCCAAGTTCCGGCCGACTACGTCGAGGTCCTTAAAGCGGTTGTTCCCGAAGCGATCCGCGATGCTGCGGTGAATGCTGACGACATCATCGGTATCGGAACCGACTTCACGTCGGCCTCGGTTCTCCCCACCGACGAGAACGGCGTTCCGCTGTGCGAGTCGGAGGAATTCAAGAACAACCCGCATGCCTACGTGAAGATGTGGAAGCACCACGGCGGCACCGAGCAGGCTGAGCGCGCGATCGCGATCGCCGAGGCACGTGGCGAGATGTGGCTCGGCCGCTACGGCGGACGCATTTCCTCCGAGATTGTGCTTCCGAAGGCACTTGAGACCCTGGAGAAGGCACCCGATGCCTACGCGGCGATGGACTACTACGTTGAGGCTGTCGACTGGATCGTGTGGCAGCTGTGTGGCCGCCTCATCCACTCCGCGGCCCCGGCGGCCTACAAGTCGCTGCGTCAGAACGACCAGTACCCCTCCGAGGAGTATTTCGCCGAGCTCAACCCGCAGTTCCGCGCCTTCATCGCCGACAAGTTTGAGGCCCCGGTCCTCCAACTTGGTGATCGAGCCGGTGACCTGACTGAGGAAATGGCGAATGATCTGGGGCTTCGCCCCGGCATTGCCGTCGCCGTCGGACAGATTGATGCTCACGTGACCGCGCCCGCCGCGAAGGCCATTGAAGTTGGTCAGATGACGGCGATCATGGGGACCTCGAATGTTTACATCGTCAACGGTAAAACTGCCCGCGACATCCCCGGTGTCTTTGGTATCGCCAACGGTGGTATCTCCGCAGGGCTGTGGGGCTACGAGGGCGGACAGACCGGTGTGGGTGACATCTTTGCCTGGATCGTCGACAACATCGTTCCCGGCGAATACCAGAACGAGGCCAACCGCCGCGGAATCTCCGTCCACGAACTCCTCACAGAGAAGGGTGCCGAGCAGGAGATCGGCGAGCATGGTCTCATCGCTCTCGACTGGCACAACGGAAACCGTTCGATCCTCAACAACGGTGCCCTGTCGGGCACGCTGGTCGGCATGACGCTCAACACCCGGCCCGAAGAGATCTACCGCGCCTACCTGGAAGCAACCGGCTTTGGCTTGCGGGTCATTATCGAGAACTTCCTCCAGCACGGAGTGGAGATCAACGAGATCGTGGCCGCCGGCGGCCTGCTGAAGAACAAGTTCCTCATGCAGATCTACGCCGACATCACCCGTATCCCGCTCTCAATCTCCGGATCGAACCTCGCAGGCTCCCTCGGCGCAGCGATCTACGGTGCAGTTGCGGCGGGTGCCTACCCGAACGTGTACGAGGCAGCTAATGCTATGGGCTCCAAGATCGAACACGCCTACGTGCCGAACGAGGACGCGGCCAAGAAGTACGACCTTCTGTACGAGGAGTACCTGACACTCCACGACTACTTCGGTCGCGGAACCAATGATGTCATGGCACGCCTCAAGGGCATCCAGCGCTCCATCCATGAACGCAAGAACAGCTAGGACAACGGCGGCTGCGCAATGGAGTAACAACCACCCATGAAGCGGCTAAGTCAGAGCTGATTACTGATCGGGGCAGGTTTGGTGTTATGCCGGGCTTGCCCCGATCAGTAGTGTGGTTTGAGCTTACCTAGCGGCTCTTTGCGAGCTCCTCGATGTAGCGAACGACTGCGCCCGATTCCTGGCTGCCGATAACCTCGTCGACAACCGTCTTGACCTCGGGGGAGGCGTTGTCGGGTGCGACCGAGTGCGCCATGCGAGGCAACCAGTCCAGGTCGTTACCGGAATCGCCGATACCGAGGCAGTTGTTCAGATCAATGCCGAGGCGCTCCGCCAGCCAGGTCAGTGCGCCCTCCTTGCCGGAACCCGGTGCCGACATCTCCGCCACCGTATCCATGGACTGAACGATGTTCGGTTGCTTTGCTCTCATGAGAGGAACCTGCTTCTCGAGAAAATCTGGCAGTCCCCAGTACATGACCTTGATGACGTCGCTCCAGTCAGCATCGTCGATGGGTTCAAAGCTGATCGGTACCTGCGAGTTGCCGTTCCTCGTGTGTTCTGCCGCTATCCCGTCCTGTTCCATGACCAGGTCGTGGGTGCGGAACAGTGCAATGTCCGCACCTGCTTCGCGGCCGATAGTGACAAGCTCGGAAATCAGAGAATCGTCCATGACCGAGCGACGCAGGATTTCGGTGCCGGGCTGCTGAGCGATCACGCCGCCGTTGGCCGCCACGGCATAACCGGGGATGTTTGCTCCCTCGAGAACCGCCACTCCAGCATTGAGGGTTCTGCCCGTCGCGACAATGATCGTCGCTCCCGTGGCTGACAGAGCTGCCAACGCATCGAGAACATCCTGTTCGGCGTCAGCTCCGATCGGGGTGAGGGTTCCATCGAGATCGAAAATGTAAGCGTCCCGGCTACAGTTCACTGCGGCTCCTTCAAGTCATGTCTGCACAACCATCTTCTCACTACAGGGCAGAGACGGCCGACTCGCGGGCGTTCGGGCACGTGACCTGACTTTGGGTGGCAAAACCGCCATCCCGCTTGCCTTGACCCTGACGCAACGTCAGGCTGGATGCTATGAGCGTGAGAGATGAACCGGGTATGACGGTGGGGCAGGTTGCAGAGCTCGTTGGAGTGAGTGTGCGGACCTTGCACCACTGGGACGAGATTGGTCTTGCGGTGCCGAGTGGACGGTCAAGTGCCGACTATCGGCTCTATTCCGAATCGGATGTCCACCGGATCGAAACGGTCCTCGTGTACCGCGAGACCGGCATGCCACTATCGATCATCGCTGAGGTTCTGGGTGAGCCTGCGCTCGGTGAGCGCGAACATCTGGAACAGCAAAGAAAGCTTCTCGTTGCCAGGATCTCCCACCTTCAGCAGAAGATCTCTGCTGTTGATCAACTGTTGAGGGAAAAAGGAATGCGAAGAAAACTTACCGCCGCACAGCGGGCCGAGATTCTTGGGACGGATTGGAACCCGGCGTGGGAAGACGAAGCGGAAGAACGCTGGGGTGAGAGTGACGCGTGGAAACAGTCCAACAAGCGCGTGAGCGACATGACTGCGGATGATTGGAAGGTAGCGAAACGCAACATTAACGTGCTCGAGGAGAAGCTGGCGGAGGCCTTCGAGGAAGGTGTTGAACCGGGCACCGAACGAGCCAACGAACTGGCCGAGCTACACCGCGGCTGGGTGGGAGAGTGGGTCGAAACAACCCATTCGAAGCAGGTGCTCATGGCACGCCTGTACACGGAAGACCCGCGCTTCCAATCCCACTACGATGATCGCGCCCCGGGCCTTGCCCGGTGGGTGCGAGACATCGTCGAAGCTAACGCCCGAGCAAATGGAGTGGATCCCGACACTGCCGAATGGGTCTAGTAGAACTTTGCCGCAGTGGTTATCGCAACGACTGCGGGCTAAACCCAAGGCTTGAGAGCTGTCAGCGAAACCCTGGGAAGCCGAGCGCTTTGCGGAAAAGACGGCTCCTCGAGGTTGGTATCAATGCGGATGTTCTCAACGGGAATATTTGCGGAAATAGATAGCGGTAGGCCCGAACAGTTTGAGCTGTTCGGGCCTACCGTCGACTATTGACTATCGAATGGCTTGATCAGGTGATCAGGCGTTAGTGACATCCTCGTCGACCCAGTCGAAGGTGCGGGTAACGGCCTTCTTCCAGAGACGCATCTGACGTGCACGCTCGTTCTCGTCCATTTCGGGCGTCCAGCGGGAGCCTTCCTGCCAGTTGTTGATGACGTCCTGCTCGCCCTGCCAGAAGTCGACAGCGATGCCTGCCGCGTAGGCGGCACCGAGAGCGGTGGTCTCCGCAACCTTGGGAGCAACAACGTCCACGCCGAGGATGTCGGCCTGGAACTGCATGAGAGCTTTGTTGGCGATCATGCCGCCGTCAACGCGGAGCTCGGTGAGGTCGGCGCCGGAGTCGGCGTTCATTGCCTCGAGAACCTCGGCAGTCTGGAAGGCGGTTGCCTCGAGGACTGCGCGGGCAATGTGGCCCTTGTTGTTGAAGCGGGTGAGGCCGACGATCGCGCCGCGAGCATCGTCCTTCCAGTACGGAGCGAAGAGGCCCGAGAAGGCGGGGACGACGTAAACGCCGCCGTTGTCCTCAACGGTCTCAGCAAGGGTCTCAATCTCCGGTGCGGAGTTGATCATGTTGAGGTTGTCGCGCAGCCACTGGACGAGCGAGCCCGTGACAGCGATGGAGCCCTCGAGTGCGTACACGGCCGGAGCGTCACCGATCTTGTAGCAGACGGTGGTGAGCAGGCCGTTCTTGGAGGTAACGGCTTCCTGGCCGGTGTTGATGAGCATGAAGTTACCGGTGCCGTAGGTGTTCTTCGCCATGCCCTTCTCGAAGCAAGCCTGGCCGAAGGTGGCTGCCTGCTGGTCACCGAGGATACCCGCGATCGGGGTGTCGATGATGAGGGTGTTCTTGGCGCCGTGGCCGTAAACCTCGGAGGAGGACCTAATCTCGGGGAGCATCGACATGGGAATGCCCATGTCGGCGCAGATCTCGGGATCCCACTCGAGCTTGCGAACATCCATGAGCATGGTGCGCGAAGCGTTGGTGACGTCGGTTGTGTGGACGCCGCCGTCAACACCACCGGTCAGGTTCCAGAGAACCCATGCGTCGGTGTTGCCGAACAGGAGGTCGCCCGCTTCAGCCTTCTCGCGTGCTCCCTCAACGTTGTCGAGGATCCACTTGATCTTCGGGCCCGAGAAGTAGGTGGCGAGCGGTAGACCGACGCGCTCCTTGTACTTCTCCGCGCCTTCGTCCCCGCCAAGCTCGCGTGCGATCTTGTCGGTACGGGTGTCCTGCCAAACGATGGCGTTGTAGACCGGCTGGCCCGTGTTCTTGTCCCAGACAACTGCCGTCTCACGCTGGTTGGTGATACCGACGGAGGCGATCTCGTGGCGGTTGATATCGGCCTTACCCAGGGCCATACCAATTACCTCGCGAACGTTGTCACGGATCTCGATCGGGTCGTGCTCAACCCAGCCCGGCCTCGGGAAAATCTGCTCGTGTTCCATCTGTCCAACGGAGACGATCTCACCGGAGTGGTTGAAGATAATCGCGCGGGATGAGGTGGTTCCCTGGTCAATTGCCAATACGTACTTCTTCTCGGTCATCTTTGACGAGTTCCTTTCGTGGTGGTGAGGCCGACGCGCTGTCTGCCTTCGTGCCGAAGCGTTTGCACCGGCACAGTGTTCAAAGGTAGTAAGTGGTGATCGCTCGCGCCAGTTGGACTGGAGACGCAACGTTGCGGCCAGCACCCGGGTGGGTGTAATCACATCATACTGAAAAAAGTGTGCCAGGCATGCACTTGATCGCATAAGGTATGAACGTACGTGCATGCTGAACCTGACCTGCCGCAACGACGTGTTAATCCCGTCAATTTGCGGCAAGAAGGCGAGATCCTATGCTCATCGCGGAGCAGTGGATTCTAGACAGTATGCTAGAGAGAGCGTGACATACATATGGTCACGGCATGACCGCACAACGAGGAGAGTCAGGTTGTCCGAGGACCGTCGGAGAATTGCTTACGAGGCAGCCGTTCTGCACTATGTGCAGGGTGAAACCATGGAGACGGTCGCCCGCAGACTCGGCGTCTCCCGCTCGACAGTGTCGAGGTTGATATCGCTGGCCCGGGATGAGGGGCTCGTTCGTATCAGCCTTCACCCGCCCACCGAGAACTCTGATTCGCTCGCCGCCCGGCTGTCCGAGATGTTCGGAATCAATGCCCACGTGGTCCCCGTGTCTCCAACGTCAACAGATGTGCGCAGGCTTGACGCCGTCGCCACTGTCGCAGGTGCCATCATCTCCGACCTTGTGAAACCCGGCCACACGATTGGCGTCGCCTGGGGTACGACCATTTCGGCCGTCACCGATCATCTCTCCCCGCGTCCCGCGCCCGGATCGATTGTCGTTCAGCTGAACGGCGCCGCGAACTCCTCCACGACCGGCATCCCCTACGCCGGCCAAATCATCGATTCCTTCGGTAAGGCCTTCGGCGCCACGATCCGGCACTTCCCGGTACCTGCCTTCTTCGACTTCGCAGAAACCCGCGAAGCAATGTGGCGGGAACGCTCCCTCGCGTCGGTCCGCGAACTCCAGCAGACCACCGATATCGCCGTTTTCGGTGTCGGCTCCTTCAACTCTCCGCTGGCCTCCCACGTGTATGTGGGCGGCTACCTGTCACCGCAGGACATTTCTGTTCTACGCGCCGAGGGTGTTGTCGGAGATATTTGCACGGTCCTCCTGCGCCCCGACGGTTCCTACGAGGACATCGAGATCAACAAACGCGCCACCGGCCCTACCCCCGGGGAACTGAAGAAGATCCCGCGCAGAATCTGCGTTGTTGCAGGTGCCTCGAAGGTTCTGCCACTGCACGGAGCACTGCTTGCAGGTGCCGTCACCGACTTGATTATTGATGAGGGGGCGGCCTGGAAACTCATGGATTTTGCTTCGGGTCAGCGTAAGCGCAAGGACCGAAACGGCCACTGATTCAGGAGTATGCCAGACGCGGCCCGCACCTGGGTGGCATAGCGGGGACTAGAATGGCGTGATGATCAATATCATGCCCGCCTTTCCCGCACACGTTCGTGGCATCGCTGAGCTCATTGAGCCGATGGTTGCACAGAGGCTCCTGATCTCCAAGGACCTCATTGACTACTTCGAAGACGTCCAGGAGTTTTACGTAGCGATCGACGGCGATCGCGTTGTTGGATGCGGGGCACTCCACGTCCTCTGGGAAGACATCGCGGAGATTCGTACTCTCGCCGTTTCCACCGATTATCAAGGGCGGGGTGTTGGCGGCAATCTCTACCTTGCACTGGAAGCAAAAGCGTACGAGCTAGAGCTGCGCAGGCTCTTCTGCCTCACCTTCGAAACGTCGTTCTTCGGTAAGTTTGGCTTCACAGAGATCCAGGGAACTCCCGTCGGTGAAAACGTATACGCCGAAATGCTCCGCTCCCACGATGACGGTATGGCGGAATTCCTGGAGCTTGCGCGCGTCAAGCCCAACACTCTCGGCAACACCCGGATGCTTAAAGAGCTGGACAATCCCATCAGCGAAGGTGGATTTCAAAGCTAAGTCGACGGGCCTAACGTTGACCTCAACCTAGCCGCATCGAGGCGAACACGTGTTGTTTTGAGGCGGGTAGGAGTTTGATCGAGGCATATCGGAGTTGGATCGAGGCGTGTCCGACCGATCTCCCCACTGGGGAATTGCTACGTAGCCAGCTTGGTCAAGTTGCTTTCCTACAGCTACCGGACTTTGTCGGCTTTACCGATTAGCGTTGACGTTCCAGTTGGCCGGAAACGAACCAGGCGGCGATCGGACCCTGGATAGCTACGAGCCCAATGATGAGAGACGTGATCGGATCGATCATGACAGCTGCTGCGACTGCGGCAACAATAATGGCGATGGCTGTCGCGATCGCAGCGATCTTCCAGATGCGGATGGCAAAGCCGTGAAGACCCGGGTCCTTTTGTCGAGAGATGACAAGGACGCCGCCAAGGGTCAGACCGAGTGTGGAGATTGAGGGGATAACGGGAGCCCAGGTTCGGTCCGTTGCCGGAGTGAACTCGTACAGGATGAGCCCGATGACGGACAGGAGCAGTCCGACGATAACGAGTCCTGTGGACCAGAGGATAATGCGATGATTTGGCATGGGGCTCATGAATCTAGGCTACCGGGAAGAAACACGTGTTCGCCTGAACGCTCCACCAAACGATCAGTGAGAAGCCCCTCGAGAGCTGCCTCTGCCCGGCTCGGATCTGCTTCAAGGATGCTGGCAACCGGAATGGGTTCAGCCGAGTCGCGGAGCGCCCTCATAATGTTTCCCCGGGCCTGACGCATCGTTCCCTCCCACTGCTGAGTCTTTCTCCGATGTGCATGGAGATCTGCCGGATATCCCAGCTCCCGCCATCCGCACTCTTCAGCAACCGGGCACTGCGAGCAGATCGGGGAACGTGCCGTGCACACCAGGGCGCCCAGCTCCATTACTCCTGCATTCCACACCACGGACTCGTCCACATCCTCGGGGAGCATACCTGCGGCACGTTCACGCTCGGGTTTCGTTAGCGAGGGTGGGGGTAGAGCCTCTCCATGAAGCCGGGCAATAACTCTCCGGATGTTTGTGTCAAGAACGAGTGATCGCTTGCCGAAACCAAAGGCCATGACAGCCGCTGCCGTATAAGAACCAATCCCGGGAAGAGCAAGCAGTTCCTCTTCGCTGCGCGGGACCTCGCCGCCGTGTCTTTCAACAATGACCTGCGCGCATTCGCGCAGTCGCAGTGCTCGTCTTGGATAGCCAAGTGACTTCCAGGCGCGCAGAACATCATCGGTGCGGCCCTGTGCGAGCGCCTCGGGAGTTGGCCAGCGTTCCGTCCACTCCAGCCATGCGGGAAGGACTCGGGCGACGGGAGTCTGCTGGCTCATAACCTCGCAAAGCATAATATGCCACGGCGGCGTTCCATCCTCCCGCCACGGGAGGTCGCGCCCATGCTTGTCGAACCACGCCGCAATCTCGATAAACATCGTTCTTAGTGTGTCACAGGGGCGCGCTGATCATGCATTTCGATGCTCAACGGCTCTAAGTTAGTAGCGTGAAGGATTCTGAGGATCAGGGGAAGCCCCGCAAGGGCAACACCCCCGGAAGAGGCGAGCCCGGTAAGGCTCGCCGGTCGGGCACGCCCGCGCGCGGCGCAAAGCGCCCCAGACCTTCTGAAACGAAGCCGATCCCCGGCACGCTACCGCGCGACGGTAGTCCAAAGAGGACCCCGAGTGAGCGTAAGCCACGCCCGCGCCCCACGGCAGCCGACGGCACACCGAAGCGGACAAGTCGCTCCACGTCGACCACTGCCTCCCGGCAAGGAACCTCTCGGACGAGCGCGCGAGGCACAGCCGGTCGTGCCACCCAGCAGCCCGCCAAGGGTGCACCAAGTAGGCGACCGAGCGGCCGGAAACAATCCCCAATTGGGAAATCCTCCGCAACCGCAACGAGGAAGCCGCGGCCGAAGCCGCTGTCAGCAGAGGAACAGGCGGCTAAGGAAAAGAAGAAGCGTCTCATCATCGGTGCAATCATTGCTGTGCTCGTCGCAGCTTTGGCGATCGGTGCAGCCGTATTCCTGCAGTCGCAGCTGAACAAGCGCGAGGAACAAATAGTTGCGGGTTCCGAGGAAGATAACTTTGACGTTATCCCGTGCGACCCCAGCATGCTGGAGATGGATATCAACCGCTTTGGAAGTGTCGCGGGATATCCGATCACGTTTGCTGTATCGATGACGAATACCTCGGAGCAGACGTGTTCGCTGGATGCTGGATCGGATCATCTCGTCCTTGAGGTTACGTCCGGTAATGACAATGTTTGGGCCTCGAACCACTGCGTGTCTGGAGACGAGTCTGAGCTATACGTGTTTAGCCCCGGAGTCTCCACTCAGATTGATGTTCAGTGGGGTGGCAACAGATCCAACGCTGAGTGCACAGGTGGCTTACCTGCACCGCGCCCCGGCACCTATGTTGTCCAGGGATCCGTCGACGGAACCGAATTCCCGCAGCTAAGGCAGTCCTTTGTTCTGACAGATTCCTCAGGTGTTGCTCCTGCTCAGGAGGAGCCAGTCGAAGAAGAAACAACTGAAAAGTCAGCCGAGGAAACAACAAACAAAGATGCCGTTGTCGACGAAGAGAACGACCCCACCGAGGAGTTCATCGTCGATGAAGACATCCCCGAGGATCACGAGCACATCCAGGACTGACGGACTAAACGAGATGGGGATCCGGATGATTTCTTAGACACTTTTAGGAGTCATCATTTCCAAGGTCTCGTATTCGCCCGAGGATCGTCGTGAGGCACTTGCGACGTATAGAAAGTCGCATTCGGCTGTGTACACGATCAGGGTGTTGGGCTACCCCTCCCGGAACACGCTTCATACCCGGATCGGGGAATTAAGACCGGGCCGACAGGCCCGAAAGAGATAGGACTATCGCCAGCCTGTTAGCAGTGAAACAAAGATTTTGGCGTATGAACGAGTCATCGCTGGTGAAACAGTACGAGCGGTAGCCGATGATCTGGAAATCAACTTATGCGTCAAACCTTTATGTTTGGTTGAACATGTACAAAAGCGGAGGAAGACCAGTCCTGATGTCCCAAGCCGATGAGAATCGCCAGCGCGCCGCTACCCGACAGCAGCTGGAAGCAAGCCTTCACGATAACCCGGACGAGCTCCGCGCCACAGCCGCTCAGCTCGCAGTAGATAAAGCACTACTGAAAGAAGAGCTGGAGCTTTTAGAAAAATGACGAGGGCGTCATTCCCGGACAACTGACCACCAGGCA
>NZ_JBQCYC010000001.1:67840-218888 GCF_052087705.1 Flaviflexus sp.
GACGAGGGCGTCATTCCCGGACAACTGACCACCAGGCACAAGACGACCATCGTTGACAGTCTGCGCCAGTATCTACCACTCCAGATGCTCTTGGAGACGATTGGTCTGGGGCCATCGACGTACTACTACACGCTCCAAGCCCTGGCTCAACCAGATAAGTACATTCTGTTACGCCAGCAGATCGACACGATTGCTTACGAAAATGGCTTCACCTATGGAGCGTTGCGGATCTGGTTGGAACTGAAGAAGCGGAGTATCAGAGTCTCTGAGAAGGTTGTGCGAAGGCTGATGAAAGAAGAGCGGATCCCGGTCCGCTATGCCAAGACCCGTACGCGATACTATAGCTATGTCGGCGAGATCAGTCCCGCTCCACCCAACCACGTCAACGGTAACTTCCACGCCGATGAGCCCTACCTGCAGATGCTGACCGATGTCACTGAGTTTGCTGCCGTTAACGGCAAACTTTACCTGTCACCGATTCTGGATTGCTTTGACGGGCTCGCGGTCGCCTACCACGTTAGTCGCCATCCAGATAAAGAACTCGCCAACGCTACCCTGCGTGCCGCAATCAAGGCTCTGCCACCCGCGCGTCGGCACGCATTAGAGACCGATCCGGATGTGGAGCCACTGTACCTACACTCTGACCGTGGAGGTCTGGGTGAATTTAATCGGTTGTCGCAACACCTTGATCCTGGAGGTGTTCAGCAGTGGCAACGAAGTACTGGTCTGCGAAAACGAGTGAAGTTCCTGAAGGGGCCCGTAGGCAGTGGCGTGCGGATCGAGCGTTGCGTCCGCCGATGCGCTCGCCGGGCCGGCCCGAGCCCTCCCGGGCGGTGCAGCGACAGTTCTGGCGTCTGATCGCGATGGGCATCAACTCGGCCGAGGCAGCACTGAAAGGGGGCGTGTCCGTGCCGGTCGGGAGCCGCTGGTTTCGACATGCTGGCGGTATGCCACCGATTGCATTGTCCGAGCCCACTGGCCGCTTCCTGTCTTTTGAGGAGCGTGAGGAGATCGCACTGCTACGCGCCAAGTAAGTTGGCGTTCGTGAGATCGCACGCAGGATCGGTCGTGACCCGGCAACGGTCTCCCGCGAACTGCGCCGCAGCGCGGTCACCCGGGGCGGGAAGCCAGAGTACCGGGCGTTGGTTGCTCAGTGGAAAGCGCAGCAGGCCGCCAAGCGCCCAAAGATGGCCAGACTCGCGACCAACGACAGGCTCCGCGAGTACGTCCAGGAGCGCCTTGCCGGCAACGTCTGCCAGCCCGATGGGAGCATCGTGGTCGGGCCGGAACTGCCCACATGGAAGGGGTTGAACAAGCCCCACCGTCAGGATCGCAAATGGTTTCGGGGATGGAGTCCAGAACAGATTTCTGCGCGGCTTAGGATCGATTTCCCTGATGATGAGACTATGCGTATCAGTCATGACGCGATCTATCAGGCATTGTATATCCAAGGGCGCGGGGCTTTGAAGCGTGAGCTTGTGACAGCGTTGTGGACCGGGCGGGCTCTGCGCAAGCCCCGTGCTCGTAGCCAGAACAAGGCCCAAGGCCATGTCACTGCTGATGTGCTGCTCAGTGAACGTCCTCCTGAAGCCGCTGATCGGGCAGTACCAGGACATTGGGAAGGCGACCTGATCATCGGCACAAACCGTTCAGCGATCGGCACGCTCGTTGAACGTAGCAGCCGCTCAACGCTCTTAGTCCATTTACCCCGCCTTGATGGATATGGAAACCAGCCAGCGGTGAAGAATGGACCTGCTCTGGGCGGCTACGGAGCTGAAGCGATGGTAGCGGCTCTGACCTTGTCAATGACTCGTCTACCTGAACAGCTCCGTCAGACATTGACTTGGGATCGGGGTAAAGAGCTCTCCGCACATGCCAAGTTCGCTCTTGCGACGGGCACGAAAGTGTATTTCGCTGATCCGCACTCGCCATAGCAGCGACCCACCAACGAGAATACCAACGGGCTGCTCAGACAGTACTTCCCCAAGGGCACCGATCTCTCCCGGTGGAGTGCTCAAGACCTTGAAGCCGTTGCCTACACGCTCAACAATCGGCCCCGGAAAATCCTTGGCTGGAAAACCCCAGCCGAAGTCTTCAACGAACAGCTAATATCAATTCAACAACCCGGTGTTGCAACGACCAATTGAACCCGCCCAGTACACATCGGAGGAATGGATCGGCTTAGCAACCGACGCCGGTATTACACTGTCGATGAGCCGCAAGGGCTACAGTCCCGACAACGCTGCCTGTGAGGGACTCTTCGGACGCATGAAAAACGAGATGTATCACCACCGCCGTTGGAGCGATGTCGACGAGCTCGAACAAGCAATCCATGACTACAACGATTTCTACAACAACAAACGAATCAAGAACGCCTACCAAGGCCTGTCCATCACCGAGCAAAGAACCCTAGCCGGCATACAATAATCTCCAACAAAACGTCCCGAGCCACTTTTGCATTAGCTCTTGCCTAACGAAAGAGAACACTGTAGATTTTGAAACATCGGGAATCTCAACAGCAAGCAATGGCGTCACGGCTGATAGTGAATAAAGGGAGACTCGAGTGCACAAAACGTCATTGACCATTTTCATCAGGAGAAAAATGTCATGGCAAGTGTCAAAGAGAATTCAAAGAAGTTCACATCTAGATCATTCATTTTTGTCGCCGTAGTTTCGCTTTTCGCAATGATAGGCATTGTCCCTGCCTCTGGCTTAACCTATGACAACACAATGGTTGTTAGTTGCGATGGGCAAAAGTGGCGCGGAGGTGTTTACACTACTCAAAGCCGCACTGGGACATGGCAAGTAAGGCACCGAAATTCGAGTCCAACTTCTCACTCGAAAGTCATGGGTATTAGTCACAATGGAAACTGGCTCCCGACACTTGAAGTCGGGCCGGGAAATGAGCTTGCCACTTGGACCGGTGTAGCTGCAGGGGTGTACCAAGTGCATGCTCACCGAAAAGGCGCATATCAGTGCAACGGGATTGCGCCTGGCCATGGGAACTACACCTTCGACTACACAGCAATCACATCCTAAATATATCGTGCGAGGCGTGCGGGTATAGATTCTCGCCCGCCTCGTACGATTTTGATGGTCGAAGGAGAATTTATGGGTGCTAAACGAAAACTATGTGTAACTTGCGCGACTCTAACTTTGTTGGTTGTGGGATGTTCAAATGACACTTCGTCGTTAGACGTCGACGAGAAGTATCTCGAGGGGTTCGACCCCGCGGTCGTTAAAGAAGTTGCAGAAAATGAGTACTACTCGAACCACATAAAGAACTGGGATCCGCCTGAGTTTGCCTACCAGGGTGTTGTTATCGAGGTTCAGTACTGTAGAGAGGTTTATTCGTTTTACGAGGAATGGAAGCAGACAGGTGTTCAGCCGGAGATCCCTGCTGCTCCAGAACCGGATGTCTACTTTGAAGTTCAGGGTTTTACCTGGCCGGACCGCAAGGCTGACTTGCAAGCGTCGATCGAGTCTGACGGGATAGACGGTGTCGTTGAGTTCATGAGCGGACAAATGGGTTGCGGGCAGCGGGTGCCACTGGAGCCGGGTGATCACGATGGGCCGACAATTCAGGAAGTTGTCCTCAGCGAAACCGAGTAGTCGGTTTACCAGACGGTCGAGTCATAGAAGGTCGTGAGATGAAAAAGGCACCAGTTGGTGGTTTCCTGAAGCGAACGTGGTCATTAGTTGCGGCGACTGGGTTGGTCGTGATGCTTGGAAGTTGTTCCTCGAGCGCGGATACAAGCTACTTGCAGGAAGCCGATGACGTTGACGGCTACCAGGATCAGTCCGTGGATGAAGAATCTGAGGGGAATGAGGAAAATCGGGCAACAGACTATGTTGCTGAAGTACGTGAGGGTACGTTCCAGATTGAGCTGGATCTCCCGGGGGATGTGGCGCGGGGTCAGTTTGTTCCCTTGGTGTCCGGTTCGACATGGACATTTGAGTCCCAGCTAGGTGTGGGGGAGACGGTGTCTGAGGGTGAGGACGTTGGTGACAGGCGCATTGAACCGTCCCTGCGAGCCGCACTTGAGGAAAGTGCTACGTTGGCTGACAGTGATCGAACGAGGCTAGACGGCTTGACCGGACTCGAAGGTCCGGTCACTTCGCCCATAAGCGGGACTATCGATCCGACGGCGGGAGTTGTATACGCGCCCGGACTCGAACTCATTACCCCTATGAACCCAACGCAGGAATTGAGGTTCCTAGACCTTGAACTCACGGGTGCCGCCACCGTTGAAACCATCATGGGGATTCGAACCTATCAGTGCGATGCTCTGTGGATTGACAGCAACGACAGGTCCACAACGGAGAGTGTTGCGCTTCCCCAGTTATCCGTGACTGAAGGAGACGAAGGAACTGCGGGTGAAACCGATGCCGAGCGCCCCGATCCTACTGGATCAATGGGAGGCAACAGTCTCGATAGCGGCACCGGGCAACGGTACTTGCATTGCAGGTTGCCCGCTCATGCGGAGACGGTTCCCGGAATTAACGGGAGCGTGACCGTGACATCAGAGCCCCTCGAGGACGTCACTCTGGTGCCTGTTTACTATCTTCAGTACGAGGAGGACTCAGACACGTACTTTGTCACCACCGTTGAAGATGGGGTGGAGGTTGATCATGAGGTTACGCTCGGCCCAACCGACGGAGTTGTTCGAGTTGTAACTTCAGAGCTCCCAATTGGTGCGACCCTCGTGGAGAAGTGATGGCGGAGTCAAATCTTGCTGCTGAGCTTCGTGATGTATCGGTGGATTACTCATCTCCGTCGGGCACGGTTCATGCATTGCAAAGTGTCGACATTGCCGTTCCTGTTGGATCCAGTACGGCAATACAGGGGCGCTCAGGGAGCGGGAAGTCGACATTACTGTCGGTCATGGCTTTACTGAGGCAACCCACGGCGGGGAAGGTTGTCGTTGCGGGAAAAGACTTGACGCGCTCCAGCGAGGGCAAGCTGTCTCGCTATCGCGCTGAGCACGTCGCCGTCATCTTCCAATCGTTTCACCTGGAACCCGCACTTACGGTGCTCGATAATGTGATGGTTCCGCACTATTTCAATGGGCGATCACCAATGCGGAAGGCGAGGTCGAAGGCGCTGGATATTCTCGACACCCTTGGAATTAGCGACTTAGCACGTCGCAAACCCTCAGCCATGTCAGGAGGGCAGCGCCAAAGAGTTGCAATTGCGAGGGCTCTCTTTTCTGAGCCAGCAATTGTTCTAGCCGATGAGCCGACCGGAAACCTGGATGAAGACACGGCGGGGATTGTCACGGACCTGCTTTTTCGCGTGCCTGAGGAGTTCGGTGCGGCGGTTGTCGTCGTTACTCACGACGAGGTTGTGGCAGAACGTGCGAGCCGTCGATTTACAATCGAAAAGGGTCAGGTGCGCCAACGATGAGAGGAAAGATTCCCAGACTCGGGGGGAAGTTCCTGTGGGCCTACAAGTCAAGAATTCTTGTACTGGCCCTACTCGTTGCAATCAGTCTTATCGTTCAGCTGATCGTTGCTGAACTGTCGAGAGCCTCAACCGAGGGCCTTGACGACGCTCTCGAAGCCGAGGTTGGTACCTCTGGAATTGTTTGGGTTCAAACATCTGACACTCTTGGGCTGGACTCTCGAGAATTCTACGAGGAGCTTGCGCCAGCAATGGAGCCGTTCGCGCAGAGGGAAGTAACGATTATCGAAAATTACGGGGGTATGAGTCTGCTCTGTGAAGCTGACGGTGGGGAATACTCCTCAGTCACCGTGGGTGTTGCCATGGCTTCCGACGGTGGATCGGCCGACCTTCCCTTTGGCACAGGCTTCCCGGCAAATCTTGAACTCTGCCTCGGTGGTCAAAAAATCTCTCACGATGCTGCCTATGCAACAACCAAGGCGCACGAGATTTTGTACCAAACAAATGTGCTCATGGTGGAGCAGATGGCACCACTCATGAGATCGCTATTTGGTCCCCCAACCTCCGTGACGTACCTCCTTGTCATAGATGAAGGTGCGACAAGCGCATCGAGCATTTCGGGCGCCGTGCAAAACATAATTGATGAGCGGGCGAAGACGTACGGGTATTCCGGTGGTAGAGACGTTGTAGCTGCATCCGCCAATACGGTGGGAGAAGATCTTAGGGATGTAGCGGCGGGCACGGAGCTCGTGTACGGCATTATCGGCTGGGGTGTCTTAGTCCTGGGTGCATTGGGAGTTCTCGTCGCTGAGTCTATTTCTGTGCGTCAGCGGACGTGGTTCTATGGACTTGCCAGAGCCCTTGGGGCCCGTCGATATCAGATTGGATTCTTGGTCCTTCTCGAAGTACTCGTCATATTCGCATTGGGATTGATACTTGCGATTGCCTTTGCCCTTGCTGCGCAAGACCTGGTCGCGTCGTTTGCCGAGCAGACTTTTGATGTGTCGGACACTCGACTACTTCGAGCTGACGATGCTTCGCTCATGGTCAGCAGTGCTGTTGTCGTCCTGCTGATCGCTGCAGTATTCCCGACAATTCAGGCGATGAGACAAGACCTGCTTGATGTCCTAGAACCAAAGGTCGGATAGTCGACTACTTGGCATTGCGAAGCTGTCTAATTCGCTCCTTAGCATTGCTTCGGATTGCGACCGATGCCGCTATGTGGTTGCTCGTGGCAGGACGGAGTAAGCTAGGGCACCGGACTACGAGCATGCCTTGGGGCCTGTGCCCCAGATGGGTCTCGTCCGCCTTTATACGCTTGGGGCACTACAGCGGGAGCACTTCCTTCACGGCCGCAGCCACATCGGCCACCGGTGCGATCGTCATTCCGTTGGGAACCTTGACGTCAGTTCCTGCGGGGATCAGTGCCTTAGTGAAGCCGAGGCGTACTGCTTCGCCCAGTCTCTGCTCGAGCCCGACGATGGGACGGACTTCACCCGTCAGTGCAACTTCGCCGAGGGCAATGATGCCGGGGGCGAGTGGCAGGTCAGCGACGGCGGAAGCTAGGGACAGGGCAGCCGCGAGGTCCGTTGACGGTTCGGAGGCTCGGGCGCCACCGATCGTGGAAACGAAGATGTCTTTACGGTCAAGATCGACGCCGAGCCGTGACTGGAGAACAGCGACGGTCATGGCAACCCTCGAAGAATCAACACCCGACGTTGTTCTCCGCGGGGGACCCGCGGGGGCCACGGCCAGGGACTGGATCTCCACCGGCATGGGACGCCGCCCCTCAAGCGTGATCGTTACGCACGTACCCGGGACGGTGCGTGCCCGGTCGGAAAGAAAAAGACCGGACGGATCGGGAAGCTCGTTAATCCCATCATCAACCAGCTCGAAGCAGCCGACTTCGTCGGTTGGTCCGTACCGGTTCTTGATAGCACGCACCATGCGAAGCCGGGAATGACGGTCTCCGTCAAACTGGCACACAACATCGACAAGGTGCTCGAGAACGCGGGGACCCGCAATTGAGCCGTCCTTCGTCACGTGGCCAACGAGGAGAACCGGAAGGTTCTTCGACTTAGCAAGATGAACGAGACCGGCAGTTACTGCACGTACCTGGGAGACGCCACCGGCAGCACCATCCACGGACGTGTCCATGATGGTCTGAACCGAGTCGACAACAAGCATGGAAGGGCGAGCCGATTCGACGTGCCCAATGATCGTCGACAGATCGGCTTCTGCGGCAAGGTGCAGGCTGGGAGAGAGGGCGCCGATGCGCTCGGCGCGGAGACGGACCTGCGAGGCAGATTCCTCACCGGAGATGTAGAGGACCGGCTCGGAGTTGATCCGGGATATCTGGGCCGCCACGTCCAAAAGCAACGTGGACTTACCGACGCCAGGTTCGCCAGCCAGGAGGATCACAGCACCGGGTACAAGCCCGCCACCAAGAACCCGGTCGAGCTCACCGACACCGGTGGAAGAACGCTTGCTTGCGGTTGTCTTCACCTCCGTGATGGGTACGGCCGGGGACGTGGGTGCGAGTGCCTTGGCAGTGGTTGTTGGGGCCGGACGGTTCTCCACCATAGTCCCCCAAGCCTCGCACTGTGCGCAGCGGCCCACCCACTTCGAGGTGTCCCATCCACATTCCGAGCACACGAATGACGTGCGTGTTTTTGCCATGGGATGAGGTTATCGAAGGACAGTGGCGAATCGCGTCACGGAACTACCGGCGTGACGCAAACTCGTCGAGGAGCTCAACGTTGCCGGAGACAATGATGAGATCGTCTTCGCCGATCCGAGTCTCGGGGGTTGCGTACTCGAATGGCTGGTGCGGGGCTTTGACGCCCAGGATGTTGACGCCATAGCGCTCGCGGACCTTTGACTCACCGATGGTGAAGCCACGGAGTTCGAGGGGCGGCCTCATCTTCACGATGGTGAAGTTATCGTCCATCTCGATGTAATCAATCATGCGGCCAGCCACCATGTGGGCCACGCGCCTGCCAGCATCGTATTCGGGGAAAACGCGCCTGTGGGCACCGATCTTTTCCAGGATCCTGCCGTGGTCACGGGAGGTGGCTTTCGCCCAGATCTCCGGGATCCCCATCTCTACCAGGTTTGCGGCAGTCAGAACGGAAGCTTCCAAGGAGGAACCAATGCCGACAACGGCAACGGAGAAGTCCCGGGCACCAAGCTGCTCGAGGGCATCCTTTGAAGTGGAATCGGCTTCGATCACGGTAAACCGGTGCGACCACTGGTTAGCGAGAAGCGGGTCCTTCTCTACCGCGAGAACCTCGCGGCCCTGCTCGGCCAGCGTGAGCGCGACAGCGGAGCCGAAGCGGCCCAGTCCAATGACGAGAACGGCTCCAAGCGGATCCTGTGATTTGCGCATGCATACCTCCATGAACATCATATGCGCCCCAGCGAGTGTCGGAGTGACTGAGTGCGGGGAGCCTCAGGGCGACTGTGTTACAGCCGAGCGCTGGGCAGTTAACTGTGTGACTGGCGTTAGCCAATAATGGGGCGTTCCTCGGTGTAGCGGATCTGGCGTTGGGTTTCTCTCATGGCAAGTGCTGCGGCCAGGGTCATGGTGCCGACGCGGCCCGAGAACATGAGGAGGATGAGGATGAGTTTGCCGGCCGTGGGAAGGCTGGCGGTGATGCCGAGGGAGAGTCCGCACGTGGCAAAGGCAGAGATGACCTCGAAGAGTGCCACCTGGAGGGACAGGTCCGTGACGTGCATAAGAGCCAGGGTGCCGACGCCGACCAGCGTGGCCCCAAGGAACGCTGCGGAGACCGCGAGGCGGAGCGTGGAAGAGGGAATTCTCTTGCCGAAGGCAACAATGTCGCGGTCGCCCCGTGCTTCGGCAACGATAGCGAGAACAAGGACGGCAAAGGTGGCGACCTTGATACCGCCAGCGGTCGAAGCGGAGCCGCCGCCGACAAACATGAGGGCGTTCATGATCAGCAGGGTCGAGTTGTTCATCTCCGCCAGGTCCAACGTTGAAAGCCCCGATGATCGGGGTGTTGTTCCCTGGAGGAGTCCCGCAAGGATCTTGTCGTCGCCTTGGAGGCCGCCGAGGCTTGCCGGGTTCCCCCATTCGAAGAAGAAGATCGCGATCGTGCCGCCAAGCCAGAGAAGCAGGTAGGTGGAGATCGTCAGCTTGGAGTGGAGGGAAAGGAAGCGGGGCTTGCGCCAGTTCGCGTAGACATCCTGGATGACGGGGAAGCCGATGGCACCAACCATGGTGCCGAAAATGATCGGAATGCAGAACAGCCAGTCACCAACCATGGGGGATAGACCGCCCTCAACGATGACAAAGCCGCCGTTGTTGAAGATCGACACCGCCATGAACATCGAATGCCAGATAGCCTCCAGGAGGGGCTCTCCCATTCCTAAAAAGGAGGGGAGAAGAACGACCGTCAGGAGGGTCTCAACGGATAGTGAGGCTACGAGAACGGCGGTGAGTAGGGAGCCGACCTCGCCAAGACGAGTCTTTGTCTCCGAGGCGGCCAGAAGCTTCTGAGTGAGGCCGATGCGGTGTGAGACGGCCCTGCCGAGGATTGAGGCGAGAGTCATGACACCCAGGCCCCCGATCATCATCGACACCATGATGACAACGTGGCCGAAGCCGGTCCAGGACGATGCCGTATCTAATACGGTTAGTCCCGTGACGGATACGGCCGAGGTTGCGGTGAAGAAGGCGTCAATGAAGGAGGCTCCGCCTGGCCCAGTTCGGGCAATGGGAAGGAATAGGAGCACGGTGGCTACGGCAATGATCGAAGCGAAAACGATGAGAGCGAGCCGCGCGGGGCGCTCCTGGGCGATCCTATCGATCCAATTCCGCACACGTGCCATGTGTGGTTTATCACGCTTATCGGCTGCCACGACACCTCCTGACGCTGGTCCGACCATGTTGAAGAGTACTCTCAATGCGGCCCCAATGAGAGATGATCCAGCCGACATCCAGCAATTAATCGGCATTTGGCCCATTCGTCCCCTATGATGATCAAGAGCATAACTCCACTGGAGTCGCGACCGGTTAGGTTGCGGCTTCTCCTCGTAAGAACGGAAACGTATGTCGCAGGTACCTCCCTCGGCGCCGCAATTTATGACGGTTGCCGAAGTCGCGGAGCTCGCACGTGTGTCTCGAATGACCGTCTACCGTATGGTACATTCCGGCGACCTGCCGGCCGTTCGCGTCGGGAACTCCTACCGGGTCCCCACCGAGGCTGTTGACGAATTGCTCTCAAAAACCGCCTACGACGCTGACGAAAGACACGCTTAGGCAGAAGAAGCGGTAGAATCTCCGGGTGACCATTGGCGAAGGAGTCTTCGCCGTCCCGACATTGGAGGTAACCCGTGGGTTCCGTAGTTAAGAAGCGCCGCAAGCGTATGTCCAAGAAGAAGCACCGTAAGCTACTTCGCAAGACGCGTCACCAGCGTCGCAACAAGAAGTGACTCGATGTGGGTCCGGCATGTCCGGGCCCACATCTGTATCCAGCGAATGGTCGAGCTTCTAAAAAGCGACTGGAAGCGCTACTAGGGAACTGGAAGTATGTCCAGAAAACCGGAAGCGCGACCAGTTCAGAAACTAAACGTTGACCCTGAACCCACCGATTCAATGCCTGAACCCGATTCCACGGGAGGAAACATGTACACCCTCGTTGTGCGTCCCGGTTGCCACCTGTGCGAGCAGGCTGAGGAATCGCTTGCGCAGATCGAGTCGGAGCGGGGTATTGAATGGCGTGCGGTTAATATCGATGATGATCCCGCACTCGCTCAGTACTCGGACGATCTGCCCGTGCTGCTTGATGGGCCCAGGGCAGTAGCTAAACTGACGTCTTCGAAGGTTGCACTCGACAAGGCAACGAAGCCCGGTATGTGGTCTCGAATAAAAAGTAGTTTACATTTTAACTAATTTTGGTATGCTTACCAGTGGATAAAGGAGTAGGCGTGTCAGAGCAAAACACAAAATGGCTGGAAGCCGATGAGCAGGCGGCTTGGCGCAATTACCTGCGCGGTTCCGCGCGCCTCAGTGCGCAGATTGGTCATGACCTGTTTGAGACTCACGGGCTCACCCTTAACAAGTATGAGGTTCTCGTGCGCCTGTCCGAATCGGATGACTGGTCGATGAGAATGTCCGACCTCGCAGACGATCTCGTGCACTCCCGTAGCCGACTCACCCGTACCGTTGCCTCCCTCGAGCAGGAGGGCTTTGTTATTCGCGAGACCTGCGCGAAGGACGGTCGCGGCCGTATCTGCCGGATGACGGATGAAGGGTATGCGCTCCTTGAGAAGCTGGCACCGAGCCACGTTGCTTCCGTGCGCGAGCACCTGCTTGACAAGATCGGCCACGACGATCTGATCGAGCTTGGGCGTATCATGGCGACCCTTCTTGACGATCCGGCCACTCCCGCGGTCTGACGTTCCACATTCCCAGACACGTGTGGCACTGTTGACCTATGGAATTGACGACCATTCACCTCGTACGCCACGGCGAAGTGGACAACCCGACCGGTATTCTTTACGGCCGTAGGCCAGGATTCCACCTCACCGCACTTGGCAAAGCCATGGGAGAAAAGGTTGGAGAGGCCTTCTCCGAAGGACACGATGTCCGCTACGTTGCCTCCTCGCCCCTTGAACGGGCCCAGGAAACGGCCCAGCCGACCGCCGATGCGTTTGATCTGCAGATCGCGATCGATGATCGCCTGATCGAGGCCGATAACAAGTTTGAGGGTCTCGCAGTTAATAAGAATCGCTGGGTGCTTGCGCACCCCCGCTACTACTCGTGGTACACGAATCCTTTTGAGCCCTCCTGGGGCGAGCCCTACACGAACGTTGTGCGTCGCATGAGCGGGGCCATCGCTACCGCCCTTGACGCTGCTCGCGGGGGTGAGGGTGTGCTCTTTAGCCACCAGCTGCCGATATGGACGATGAGGCGCTTCGTTGAGAAGAAGTCGCTTGCCCACGATCCGCGCAATCGCCAGTGTGCACTTGCATCGGTTACGTCGCTGACCTTCGCCGATTCCCAGCTCCTGTCGCTCGACTACTGGGAGCCCGCCGCTGAACTTATAAAGTCAGCAGCCGACATGGTTCCCGGCACCTCGGTGGCTGCCGAGGCGAAGGGAGAGTAGTGCGGAAAGCCAGGATCCTGCCCTTGCTTCTTCTCCCCGTTCTGACGGCCTGTTCGGGAACTCTCGACGCAGGTCAGCAATACGAGGGCGGCGACGCCAACTGGGTGATCTGGGAAGAGGCCGAACGAGCTGACGCCGTCTCCGCTTCGGGAACGACCTTCGAGGGCGAAGAGATCAGCCTGGAGGACCTGCGCGGTGAGGTCGTCGTTATTAACACGTGGTACGCGGCCTGTCCGCCATGCCGGGCCGAAGCCGAAGACCTCAATGCGATTGCCGAGGACTACGCCGATGACGTGACTGTCCTGGGCGTGAACGTTCGCGACAATGCGGCAACGGCCCAGGCTTTCGAGCGGTCTTTTGGAACCCCCTACGAGTCAATCGATGGTTCCGATGGTCAGTTTGTGGCCGATCTTGAGGGCACGGTTCCGCTCCAGGCGGTCCCCACGACACTGATTCTTGATGCCGAGGGCAGGCCCGCGGCCCGCTATATTGGCCAGATCGATCCCGACATTGTCCGGGGCATGATCGACGACGCTCTATGATGCCGCTGTCCCTGGCCGACTCCTTCGTTAGTGCCGTCACCGGCGGGCCCATGCTCCTAGCGCTTGGGGCCGCGCTGGTGGCTGGACTTGTCTCCTTCGCCTCCCCGTGCGTCTTGCCGCTCCTGCCGGGCTATCTTGGCTACTTTTCGTCGCTCGCCCCGGCAACGGCGGAGGGGCAGAAAAGCTGGCGACTTGCGGGGTCGGTAGCGCTGTTTGTGGCGGGATTCTCCGCCGTCTTCGTTCTCCTCGGCGTCGTTTTCTCCGCGGCGGGTGCGCGCTTCACGCAGTATCAGGACACGGTCATGATGATTGCGGGCGCCATCATCATTGTCATGGGCATTGCCTTTATCGGCGGTTTGCCGTTCCTGCAGCGGACGACCAGGTTGAATATTCAGAAGCGGGGCGGCCCGCTCGGAGCTTTCCTGCTCGGTGGCGTGTTTGGTTTGGGGTGGACGCCGTGCATTGGACCCACCCTTGCCGCAGTACTTTCAATGTCTTTCTCGAGTGGAAGCGTCGAGCGCGGAACGATCCTGACGGTCGCCTACTGCATTGGTCTTGGCCTGCCGTTCATCATTGCGGCCCTGACCGTTGATCGCTCAACGAAGATCCTGGGTTGGCTGCGCAGGAACAGCCGGACGGTTCAGATCTTTGGTGGTGTCGCACTGATCCTCGTTGGTCTGCTCATGGTGACCGGCTGGTGGATCGACATTATTAACTGGGTCGCGAATCTTTCGGGTCAGACGGAACTGGTGGTGTGATGGAAACGGTTAGGTCTAATCGAGACACTCAGCCATCGGCTCCCGTTGGGATCGGATGGAAGGGCTGGCTCCGGTGGGGGTGGCGGCAACTCACATCGATGCGCAACGCGATCATCATGCTGCTACTTCTTGTCATCGCCCTCATCCCCGCATCGATCATTCCGCAGAAGCGCCAAGACCCCGTCCTGGCCGAGCAGTGGATTGAGGAGAACGGGATTTGGGGCACCATCCTCGATGCTCTTGGCTTCTTCAATATCCTCACCGCGCCGTGGTTTGCAGCGATCTACATCCTTCTCTTTATTTCTCTTGTCGGCTGCATCGTGCCCCGGTCGTTCACGCTGTACAAGGACATCAAGGCCGGCCCCGGGCGAGTTCCTGCCCGGCTCACGAGGTACGAGAGCTACCGGTCAACGGAAACTGCGCTGTCCGAGGATGAGGCTCTCGAGACGGTGCAGAAGAACCTGCGGGGTTTCCGAACCCGAGTGGGCTCCGGGACGCTCTCGGCACAAAACGGCTACCTGCGGGAGGCCGGCAACCTGATCTTCCACATGTCGCTCCTGGGCCTGCTCGTCGTCTTTGGTCTTTCGCAGGCCGTCTCCTACCGCGGCCAGGCCATCATCGTCGAGGGCGGCACCTTCGCGAACTCTGTACTCTCCTACGACACGTTTAACCGCGGGATTCTCGTTGACGAAGAATCCCTACCGCCCTACCGGATTCTTCTGGACGAGATGAGGCCGGAGTTCTACGAGGACGGTGCGCCTTCGGCTTTTGCTGCGGACGTGACGGTTTCAGAACACGGCGAGACCCGCACGGAAATCATTCGTCCGAACGAGCCGATCGTCGTTGGGGGAGCGAACGTCTATCTGTCCGGCAACGGCTACGCGCCGCGGATTAGGATCACCGACTCCGACGGCAACGTGGCACTCGATGAGTATGTTGTCTTGCCCGATATCACTCAGACCTATATCTCCACCGGTGTCATCAAGGTTCCCGACGTGACGTCCGGTCCGCAGCTCGGTTTCCAGGCGACGCTGTTCCCCACGGCTCAGGAGCAAGATGGTGTCATCATCTCCGTCAATCCCGATGCGCTTAACCCCGTTTTGGTGACAACAACGTGGACGGGCGACCTGGGGTTGGATGAAGGGGTTCCCCAGAACGTCTACCTCCTCGACACGGAAAACATGAAGATGGTGACCGAAGCGATCGGGGAAGCCGAGGTCGGTGTTCTGACGACCTTGGCCCTGGGACAGTCTGCCGAGATTCCCGGCGGTTATGGCACGATCGAGTTCGTTGACCTGGCCCGCTTCGCGGCCCTCGACATGCGATACGATCCGACGCTGGGATGGATGCTGGGCTTCGCGGTCCTTGGACTGGCGGGCCTTGCCACCTCGCTTCTCATACCGAGCCGCCGCGTGTGGGTACGGTACGAGAACGGCACGCTGCACGCCGCCGCAATCGGGCGGAAGGGCGACACTGGGCTCGATCGAGTCGTGTCCACTACTCTTGGCCTCAAGGAGGACTCATGAACCTGGAAGAGATCAGCCTGATCCTCGTGTACGGGGCGATGGCGGTGTACACGATTGCGATGATCGCGTTCGGCATCGACCTGACCTCGGCGGGCAAGGAAGTAAAGGTCCGTAAGGCCGCCAATATCGGCATGTCGCTCACCGTGCTGGGCTTCGGCTTTCATGGCGTTGGAACGGTGCTACGAGGAGTCGCAGGATCCCGTGTCCCGTGGGCCAACATGTACGAGTTCACCCTGACGTTCACGTGCGTGGCGGTCGGTACCTATCTCGTTCTGGCCCGCAAACGCGATCTAAGGGTACTGGGTACCTTCGTCAACGGCCTCGCCGTTCTCTCCCTCGGTATTGCCGTTGCCGTGCTCTATGTGCGCGTGCAAGGCACCCCGCCGATCCTCGACCACTACTGGCTCGTCATCCACGTCTCTACCGCAACCCTAGCCATGGGCCTGTTTGCTTTCGCGGCACTCATGTCGGCCCTCCAGCTGGTCCAGATCAGTAAGGAGGAAAAGGAAAAGGCCAAGGCAAAGGCCGTTGCCGCAGGTGATGGTGACACGGTCGTTGACGAGAAGCCGAGTCGGTTGCGCAATCTCCCCGCTGCGAAGGACCTTGAGACGGGCGCTCTGCGCGTCACGGTCGTTGGCTTCCTTCTGTGGACCTTCACTCTAATTGCTGGCGCTATCTGGGCCGAGCACGCCTGGGGCCGTCCCTGGAACTGGGATCCGAAGGAAACCATGTCGCTGGTCGTTTGGGGCTTCTACGCGGCCTACCTGCATGCTCGCACCACCCGTGGCTGGGAAGGTAAGCGCGCCGCCTGGCTCAACGTCATCGGCATTGCGGCTCTCATGGTGAACTACTACGTCATCAACTTCTTCGTCGACTCCCTGCATTCTTATGCGGGGCTCTAGGCTCGTTGCCCTAGCAGCCGCCACCGCTCTCCTCGGAGCCTGCGGCTCCGGCGACGACCTTAAGTCCCGCTGGCTGGTCCTCCCGGAACCTCCCGCGACCCTGACGAATGCGGGGCTGGGAAGCCCCGAGATCCAAGATATCGACCTTCTAAACCTCGACTTTGTCATCCGGGGTATCCAGTTCCTTGAGTCCTTCGATAAGGATGTGTTCCCCGAGAGAAGCTTTGCCGCTGCTATCACGCCCGAGGGCGGTTACCGGATCGAGTTCCGGGAGGGGAGCGCAACTGTCGAGCTTGGCGAGGAAGCCGTCACCGAGGGCGTCGCAAACGTCGACCTGTCCTTTACCGCTGACGATGTGTTCTACTCGGATGCGAATGCTGACGGTGTTCAAGACGCCATGATCGTCCTCGATCAGACGGTCTCCTACTACTCCTCGGAAGAGGATAGAGGCTCCGACCCCGTCCGCGAAGTGACCGGTACCGGTCTGCTTATTCTCGGCTACGAGGACGGCGGCATCCGTACCGCCTTCTATGTGAACCCCGGTCCCATCACTGACGTATCGGCAATCGATGCTGGCTTTTCAGTCACCTCGAGCGATGGTCGACTTTCTGACACGATCGAGATCGGTATGCCGGACGGGGTACCCGTCAGAATTGATGAGTTCGGGGGCGCGCTGCAGTGCACGCAGTCGATTGATGAGATCCGGGAAGCGATGAAGCAGGACCCGATCGAGGTCGAGTCCCTCAATCCTTATCCCGGTGTCGGTGAAACTCCCGGATATGAAGAGTTTGCGCTCTTTGAACTTCCGCCGGATGAGCATGAAACAAATACTCTGCTGGTTTCGGGTTACCAGCAGGTTGTGTTCCTGCTCGATGGTGGGGACGTTAACCTCTGGACCGATTGGCGCTGTGGTTGGGTGCCGCAGTCTGAGCTGTAGCGTTTCCACCGACCATGAGCCGTGCCAGCCGGTCGATAATGCATCCGATCGCCCCCATGATCGCGATGTTGAAGGGCGCTAGGAGAAGCATCGCAGACAGCCGGGAGGTATCGGCCCCCACCCGGATGTAACCGGAGAACCAGCTGCCCGCCACGAGCGATACTGCCGTGATGACTGCGAAGGCGCACGGTAGCGCCCACTTAGATTGTGATAGGCATTCCCTGCGCCACGCCAGGGTTGCGAAGATGATGGCAACGGCGCCCAGGGGCAGGCCGATGATGGTCCACGGGCCCTCGGAAGCCGCGATGATCAGGCCCGTTCCCGATGTGCTTGGGCCGCCGAGAGGTGCAAGGTCGAGTTGCCACGTGAGCAGGCCGCCATGAATACCTACCCATATTGCTGCCACCATGTTCCCCAGCAGAAGCCATGCGGATGAGCCCCAGTCGAAAGACACGGTCATGACAATGCAGACGACAATCGCGACGGGCATGCCGGTCGCCAGCGCATACCTCATGGTGAACATCCAGGCGGGCCGCCTGTGATCTGTGGAGTTCCTTCCGGCCGCGGAGAAGACCGTGCCGACCAGGAGCGCACCGGCCGCGAGAATGAAGACGTTGGACGTCAGGGATGCTCGGGAACTGTCGGGATTGAGGAGCGACGCGGCGAACCAGGCAAGTACGCAGCACACGAGAAGCACCATGCCGGAGCAGGCGCCGGCAACGATCCTGTCGGCGGTGTCCGGCAGTGGCTGAGATAGTTCCGAGGCTCGGTGGACCTTGTACAGAATGAATGCGGCAAGGGCGGTGAAGAGAAGCGGGACAATAACAAAAGTAAATCCCACCGTCCCAAGCGTGAGGCTGATCTCGCCCGCCGGCAAGCCACCGAAAGCCCCGAGGGTCAGGAGCAGAGCCCCGAGGAAGAACGGGATGGATTGGCCGGTCGCTTCGGAAACAGCGGGGATTGTGCCCGCGATCAGGGAGCAGGCGATTGAGGCTCCGAGAACGGCAAGAAAGGCCGCGACCGGAGCACCGATCACGGCCTTCGCATCGAGCCGATCATGAGGAGGATGAGTCGCTGTCATCCTCGTGATCTCTCAGTTTCTTGTCGTACTGGGCGCGACGAAGCTCTTCTTCGAGTTCTCGCAGGAAGTCGGGATCATCATCGGGAGCCATTGGCCCCGGGCGGGGTCCCTGGTCGCGGGAGAGCGGGCCGAGAAAGTCGGGTCCGCCGCGACGCGGATTGTTCTTGGAGTTCGTCACGTAGTTGGCGACGAGGAAAATGATGGAGCCGATAACGGGAGGGAGGATCGTGAAGATCACCCAGACCCACTTGTTGATGCCGGCTGGGCTCTTCTTGGGATCCATCCGGACCGCAACGATGAATGCGTAGACCACTATGGCTACGAGGAGAAGTACGGCGATCAGTCTTGGCACCCTCCCAGCATAGGCGATGTACCTGGTTAGGGTCACGGTAGGCTTGAGTGGTGAGCATCCTGAAATACACCGCGATCCGTATCGTCCTGATCGCCGGCTTCGCCGGAGTCTTCTATCTCCTGGGCATGCGGTCCTATCTTTTGGCCTTTGTCGCAATCATTTGCGGAGCGATGGCAGGCTTCATCTTCTTCCCCCGTCAAGGCCAGGAAGCCGCCGGAAGCGTTGAGTCCCTCGTCTCCAAACGGGAACACGAGCCCGCTAAGAAGCCTGCCCCCGGACCGTCCGATGAGGACATTGAGGACGAGATTATCGACGAAACGACGGGCCGCGAATCAAGATCCGCGGAAGCAGTTAATTCTGAGCCTACGGGCACCGCAGAAGCAGGTACCCAGATGTCGGAAGGCGACGCAGCAACCGAGACGCAGGAACGGCCCGAACAGCGCTAATGCGAAGCCGTCCCGGTGGAGCGCCGGGACGGCTGCTCTCATTGGCTTGTTTGATAGCGGGCTGGATCTGCCTCGATCACCTGACAGGCACCAAAAGCTGCCCGCCCACCTATATTGGCCCGTCCAGTTACGCTGGCTTGGCCATGTGAAGGTCTGGTCTAGATCGCGAGGCCGATGAGCAGGGTGATGCCGTAGCCGAGCTCAATGAGACCAGTGCCGCGGAGGACGAGGATAAGGTCGCGTCCCTTTGCTCCTCCGAGAACCCGCTTTGCCTGGAGAGCAATAACGGGCAGGAGCAGGAGCGAGAGTAGCGCCCAGGGGGCTTCGATAGCCATGATGCATGCCAGGAGCATCGGGATGATGAGCATGGTGACGAATGCGAGGCGCGCTGCCCTGTCTCCCATGCGCACCGCGAGCGTGTGCTTACCGACGAGGGAGTCGGTGGGGATGTCGCGGATGTTGTTGATCATGAGAAGCGCGCAGGCAATGAAACCAACGCCAACCGCACCGAGCCAGGATGATGCTGGTAGCTGACCTGCCTGGGTCCAGGTTGTGCCAAGGGTTGCCATGAGCCCAAAGAAAATGAAGACGAAGACTTCGCCGAGCCCCATGTACCCGTAGGGCTTGTCGCCGCCCGTGTAGAACCAGGCTGCGATAACGGCGGCCACACCGGCCGCAAGGAGCCACCAGGCTCCCGAGAGGGCGATGAGGACGAGTCCGAGGAGGCAGCCAAGGCCGAAGCTGGCAAATGCCGCCACCTTGACGATCCCGGGGGAGACCATGCCGCCACCGGTGAGCCGGGGTGGGCCCGTGCGTACGTCGTCGGTTCCGCGAATACCGTCGGAGTAGTCGTTTGCGAAGTTCACGCCGATCTGGAAGGCAAGGGCAACGCCGCCCGCGAGTAGGGCGCGGGGGATCGAACCTGAACCGACCTGGTAGGCGGCTCCCGTGCCGATAAGGACGGGGGCGACTGCGGCAGGCAGGGTTCTTACCCTGGCTCCTTCGAGCCAGTCCTTGAGCGTTGCCACGACTATCCCTTCTGAAGAATCTGCGCGAGTGTGCGCCGGTCTATTTTACCGGAGTCTTTCAGGGGAAAGGCGTCGAGGCCCAGTTCAGCAAGGGAGATCACGTCCTTCGGGGCGTATTCCACCCCGAGTTTCTCCTTCGCCGCGGAGCGTAGCTCCTTCGTGTTCATGGATGCTTCGGTGACGAGAACCAGCTTTTCTCCCCATTCGGGGTCGGGAATTCCGGAGGCGATTGAGGCCTGGCCGAACAGGGAAGCAACGAGGTCTTCGAGGAGGGTCGGCATGATTGTCATCCCGCCGGTTGTGATCGCGTCGTCAATGCGCCCCAGGATCGTGAGCCGGTCGGTGATCCGCCCGGCGTCGTTCGTCACGAACCTGCCATTGAACGCGGGTCCGCCGACGTAGCCGAGGGCCACGACGGGGCTTTCGATGATGATGCGGCCGTCTTCGATCGCGAGTCCCGTATTACCGATTGGGAGCCCGTCATACACGCAACCGCCGCATGTTTCCGTCATGCCGTATGTCGTCACCAGGTTGAGGCCAGCGGCCTTTCCCTCGTCGAGAAGCGACCCGGGAGTGGCTTGACCGCCAACGAGAATCGCGTCGACCTTGCGGAGCTGCTCGGTGGCCGTTCTGTCGCGCAAGGCTCTGCGTAGCTGCGTGGGTACCAGCGACAGGTAGGTCCTGCCCTCGGGCAGGGGATCGCCAAGCTGGTAGGGGTGCGGCGACTGGCCCTCAATGACGGACCGGAGAACCGTTTGTAGGCCGGCCACGTGATGTACGGGCAGAGACGCTAGCCAGCGGCCGGGGCCGCCGAGCGACCGGTTGGTGGCTTCTGCTGAGGCAATGATGGATTCCCAGGGGAGTTCAACGAGCTTGCCGGTGCCCGTGGTGGAGCCGGAGGTGCGCAAAATAAAGGCAGTGCCGGGCCGAGGGTTGACGTCTTCGACGTTCTCTGCGCCCGGCTCAACCAGGAGGATCGGTTCCGGGTTTTCACCGGACCGATGGGTGGAAAGGGAGTGCGCCGCCGCGTGCGCGAGGCGCTCAATACTGTCGGGGTCCGTCCCGCCTTCAAGGATCATGCGTAGTACGGGAAGTCAGACCAGTTCGGTTCGCGTTTCTCAAGGAACGCATCCCGGCCCTCTGCCGCTTCGGTTGTCATGTAGGCGAGGCGGGTTGCCTCACCGGCGAACACCTGCTGACCGGCAATGCCATCGTCCGGCAAGTTGAACGCGAACTTCAGCATGCGAATCGCCTGAGGCGACTTCGTGAGGACGATCTGGGCATACTCCCAGGCCTTCTCCTCCAGCTCACTGTGCGGCACGGCCTCGTTGACCACACCCCATGCGGCCGCGTCCTCGGCGGAGTATTCGCGGGCCAGGAAGAAGATCTCGCGGGCGCGCTTATCACCTGCCTGACGTGCGAGCAGGGCTGAACCGTAGCCAGCATCAAAAGAACCCACGTTGGCATCCGTCTGCTTGAACTTGCCGTGCTCAATCGACGCAATCGACAGGTCGCACACGACGTTGAGGGAGTGGCCGCCACCCGCCGCCCATCCCGATACCGCGGCAATAACAACCTTCGGCATCGTCCGGATGAGGCGCTGCACCTCAAGGATGTGGAGCCTTCCGGCCCGCTCCGGGTTGATCGTGTCGCGCGTCTTCGCATGTTCATCCGATGTCTCACCGCCGTCGTAACGGTAGCCATCGTTACCGCGGATCCGCTGGTCACCACCGGAGCAGAACGCCCACCCGCCGTCCTTGGCAGAAGGGCCGTTGCCGGTCAGGATGATCACACCAACGTCGGGGGTGAGCCGGGCGTGGTCGAGTGCCCGGTACAGTTCATCGACCGTCTCGGGACGGAACGCGTTACGGACCTCGGGACGATCAAAAGCAATACGGACGATCGGCAGATCCCGCTCGCTCGTGATCGTGTCGCCGTCGAAGCTCCGCTCGACTCCGCGATGGTAGGTGATATCGGTGAACTCGAATCCTTCAACGAGACGCCACTTAGTGGGATCAAACGTCTCGGATACGGACACGGGAAGTGAAAGCGTCATGGCGCTATTGTGCCACTTCGCTACGCTTACACCATGCGAGCTACCAGCTTCCCCCTCCCGCACCGGGCCTACTCCACCCCGCTGACGACCCGGTTCCGACGCCTCGACACCCGCGACGGCCTCCTCATTGAAGGCCCGGCGGGCTGGGCGGAGGTCTCTCCCTTCTGGGACTACGGCATCCCAGAATCCTCGAATTGGTTGGCCGCGGCCCTCGAAGCCGCCTGCCTGCCCTACCCGAACCCCCTGAGAGATTCCGTTCCCGTCAACGTCACGGTTCCCGCCACAACACCCGAGCGAGCGCGCGAAATCATCGCCCGCAGGGGCGGTTGCAACACCGCCAAGGTCAAGGTCGCAGAAACAGGCCAGAGCCTCGACGATGACCTCAATAGGGTTGCGGCCGTGCGAGAATCCTTTGATGGCAAGATCCGAATCGATGCGAACGCCGCCTGGACCATCGAGCAGGCCATCGAGGCACTGCCACTTCTGGACAAGGCCGCCCGCGGTCTCGAATACGCAGAGCAACCCGTCGCGTCCGTGGATGATCTCGCACGGGTCCGCAGGGCCGTCAACGTTCCCATCGCTGCCGACGAATCGATCCGCCGCGCGGAAGACCCCTACGAGGTGGCCCGTCAGGAAGCGGCCGACCTCATCATCGTCAAAGTGCAGCCTCTCGGCGGTGTTCGAGCCTGTCTGAAACTCGCAGAGGAGATCGGTATGAGGGTGGTGGTGTCCTCCGCCCTCGAATCCTCCATCGGTATCGCATCGGGCGTTGCGCTCGCGGCATCCCTGCCCGCGCTCGATCATGCCTGTGGCCTCGCCACCGTTCAGCTGTTTCAGCGGGACGTTGCTTCCGACAGCCTCCTCCCAGACGATGGGAGCCTGCCGGTGAGGAGAGCTGTTCCCGATGCGCTGGAGCCCGCACCAACCGACGTGGAGGAACGCTGGGCTAAGCGGCTTGAGCTCATGTGGCAGTACCTGAAGGACACGAGAGATGTCTCGGCTCTCACGGGAGGAGGCCTGTGAGCTCCCAAGAATCCGCACAGCTTGTTCTTTCTCGCCTCGTCATCCTCGGCATCGAGCACGTCGTTCTCTGTCCCGGTTCACGATCAGCGCCGTTGGCGTATGGACTTGCCGAACTGGAACGAGCCGGAGCCATCACACTCCACGTCGAAACCGACGAGCGCGTCGCCGCATTTGTTGCTCTCGGTATTGGCCGAGCAAGCGGAATTCCTGCGCCCGTTGTCACGACCTCCGGATCCGCGGTGGCCAACCTCCACCCGGCGGCCGTCGAGGCCTACCATTCCGGCGTCCCCTTCATAGCACTCACAGCCGACCGGCCGGAGTGGATGCGGGGGAGCGGGGCCAACCAGACAACGAACCAGGTCGGCATTCTCGGCCCGAACGTTGTCGGTCAGGCCGATCTGACGGCCGAGCAGATCATTGCCGACCCCGAGGAAATCGACAGGCTCGTCGGTCTGTCGTGGAACGGTCCCGTTCACATCAACGTCTCGTTCGAAAACCCGCTCAACCCCGAGGGGGCCGTCTTTGATGCGACCCCAACCAGGGGATCGTTCAACGGCGACGTCCGTGCGCTCCAGGCGCGAGCAAGCAATTGGGCAAGCGAGAGTGGGCAGGGTATTGAGTCCGAGCGTCTTGATGATCGCTCCACCGTGATCGTGGCAGGTCCGGGAACGCCGTACGCCGAAATACTGGGCAGGGCCGGGGGCGGGACCGTTCCGATCATTGCGGAACCTGCCTGCGGTGAACGCAACCTCGCAGAGGCCGTCCCGGCGGGACGAATTCTTGCCGACGTTTTCGCCAACGACATCGAGCGCGTCATTGTCGTCGGGCACCCGACTCTTTCCCGCCCCGTCACACAGCTGATCTCCCGCTCCGACATCGAGGTCATTACCGTCGCTAACGACCCGGTCCCGACGGACCCAGGCAGGGTTGGCCGGGTCGTGGAGGTTATGCCCGAGATAGCTCCCCAGCCGCGGTGGCTGGCTCGCTGGCAACGGGCGGGGGAGGCCGCCTGGAAGGTGGGCAGGGACCTGCTTGGCAATGACCTGGACGCTCTGGGAGCCGCCGCCGTGATCGCCGATGCTCCGGGGCAGTGGTTCCTCGGTGCCTCGAACGTTATTCGGGATGTTGACCTGCTGGCAGGTCACCCCGATGCTGTTTTCCATGCCAACCGCGGGCTTGCTGGCATTGACGGAACGATGTCGACCACCCGGGGCATGGCAAAAATTCTGGGGCCCATGAAGGTCGCGGTTGGCGACCTCACCTTTATCCACGACCTTGGTGGCCTCGTGCTCACCCGCGGACAGGACGAACCCGCGGCCGACATTGTGGTTATCGACGATTCGGGTGGCGGGATCTTCGCGACCCTCGAGCACGGACAGGAACGCTACGCGGATACGTTTGAACGCGTCTTCCGCACCGCTAAATCCCTCGATATCCTTGGCGCGGCTCGTGCCTTTGGCTGGGAAGCGGTCGAGGTAACCGACCGGCAGCACCTTTCCGAGCTCCTTGCGCTACCGCCCGCTGGCAGGGTCATTCGCGTTGCCTGCGAGCGACCGGTCACTGAGGTTCGAGCAAAACGGACAGAACTGGCGCGGGCCATGGCTTTTGAGGCGGCAAAGGCGGCCGGTGGCCCAGAGTCTGTTCAGACTCCCTGAAGCGATTTAGCAGAACCGCGCGTTTAACTAGGGCAGTATCAAGACCAACAGAAGGGAATCGGAACTGTGAGCGAGAACGATAACGGGCGGTGGAATACGAGCGGATGGCTCGGCGAGGGATCGGGCGGGCAGCAGCCGCGGAGCGAAGCAAGCCCCGACAAACCACAGGCCCCGTCGGACGCGCCGCATACCGATGATGACACTCGGCGCTTCGCCCCGAAGCCGGATCATGCCGACCGGGCAACGCCCTTGGTTCCGGCAACCGGCGCGGATCCCCAGCAACGCACGTCCTGGCAGCCCGGCGAACGATCCGGCGGATATACCGCACGGTCGGCAAACAACTCGGCATCGGCCCACGGTTTTCAAGCTGATTCAGCTCAGGGGGTGCAGGGCCAGGGGCATCGCCCGGTTGGCCCGTCCACCCAGGGTGGTGCGCTACCGATGTCAGCTCCTGCTTCGCGCCTCGGCGGTGACAGGGCGGGTTCCGTCCCGCAGACCGGTCAGGCACACGCTGGACTGGCGCCGATGAGCAACTCGACGCCCCACGCTGGATCCGCGCCGGGTGCTGGTCAACCCCAGGGAGCGCACTACGGGGCACCGCGCGGCACGAACGCTCGGTATGTCGGGATGTCGGGTCCCGCTCCGGCTGGCCCATTGGGTCCGAACGGTCCCACCGGAAACGGCTACGGCCCGTCCTACGGTCAGGGTTCCTGGAATGAACCACCGAAGCGGAAGGCAAAGAGGGGAGTGGCGGGAACCGCCGCCCTTGCGCTTGTCGCCGGCCTCATTGGCGGTGCGGGTGGCGCCGGACTTTTCTATGGACTGTCCGAGCCGCACGAATCAACGAGCGCGACGTCTGAACCGACGACAGAGATCCGGACCGTAGCGTCGGACAATGGCGTGAACTGGTCCCAGGTTGCGCAAGAAGTGCAGCCCTCGGTCGTGGCCATTGACGTCATGACGTCCACCTCAGGATCGACCGGGTCCGGTGTCATTATCGACGCCGACGGCCACATCGTGACGAATCATCACGTCATTGCCGGAGCTAGGCAGATCCAGGTGACCCTCTCCAACGGTCAGATCATTCCGGCTGAGGTTATTGGATCCGATGCCTCAACGGATCTTGCCGTGCTCCAGCTAGAGACGGTTCCCGATGACATCACTCCCGCAACGCTTGGATCCTCCGAGGATCTGATCGTGGGCGAACCCGTTGTTGCTATCGGTAACCCGCTGGGTCTTTCTTCGACGGTCACCACCGGCATCATTTCCGCACTCGATCGACCCGTTGTTACCCGCGAGGACGATACGTCCGAGCAGGTTGTTACCAACGCAATCCAGATCGATGCTGCGATCAACCCCGGCAACTCCGGTGGCCCGCTGTTCAACGCCTCCGGTGAGGTGATCGGCATCAACTCTTCGATTGCTTCCCTCACCTCGAGTGACGGCGGCAGTGCCGGGTCGATTGGCCTTGGCTTCGCCATCCCCGTCGACCTGGTAACCCGGGTTGTTGATGACCTCATGGATGATGGCACGGTCGATCACGCCTTCATTGGTGTGACCACGGTGTCCGAGGCAGTTGCCACCGAGACCGGAACCCGCGTGGGTGCCCGAATCGTTGAGGTCTCGCCAGGATCTCCCGCAGAGCAGTATGGACTGTCATCAGGCGACGCGATTCTGTCGATCAACGGCGACCAGCTCGCCTCCAACACCGCCCTGACCGGCTACGTCCGCCAGTACGCCCCCGGCGAGACCATCGCCCTCGAGGTGTACCGCGATGGAAGCACGGACACGATCGACCTCGTTCTGGGTATGAGGGAATAGCCGGACGGGGGAGGAGCAAACCCGGAAGGGGGAGTAGCAAACCCGCCCGCGGGAGTAGCGAAACCCGCTAGCTAGCAAGTGATAGCAAACCGGCTAGGCCCGCGCCCATTGCTTCAACAGACCGGGCCCATTGCTTCAACAGAAGAGACCACCCCGATACCTACCGGGAAGACGTCATAGCCAAAAGGGAAGTCCCGCGCATGATCATTCAGATCTAGGCGCGGGGCTTCCTGCGTTCCGACATGAGTGTCGGAACGCGGGCTGATTTCCCTACCGGACTACGGGGACGGGAGGTGGGCGTCAGAAAACGAACACGAAGAAGGCGACGAGGGCAGCGATGGCGATGATGGTGCCAATGCCGATTGTGAGTTTGCGACGCTGCTCCTGCTTCTTCCGCTTCTCTTGCCGAATCTTGGCATTGCGGGCGGCGGCCTCGGACTGGCGGGCGGAACGCGCGGGCTTCTCGGTCATCATCATTGTCCTAACGTCTGTCGGGCCGGATAAGCACGAGCCTGGCGGGTGCCTTACCGGGTTCAGCGAGCATCGGTGCCCACCGGAGGGGTCAAAGAAATAATAGCGAGGAAAGGTTTCCGATTGAACCGACCGGCCGCCCCGGTTGCGTGGACTCTGCCGAGCACCGTGAAACTCCCGCTATTCGAAGGCTTTGAGGATCGCGGAGAACTTCGCTTCGGTTTCGGCGAGTTCCTGCTGGGGGACGGAGCGTTCCATGATGCCACCACCGGCGAAGGCACGGGCGCGGTGGGGATCGTTCCGGTCCAGCTGTGCACATCGCAGGGCGAGCGCCCAGTCGCTGTTACCGGACGAATCCATCCAGCCCACGGGTGCCGCGTAGCGGCCCCGGTCGAGGGCCTCGATCCGGTCGATGACCTCGAGGGCCGTATCGGTGGGGGTGCCACCGACTGCCGCGGTGGGATGCATGGCACCGGCTGCGGTCAGCCCCGTCCAACCCGCTGCTAAGTCAGCTTCGAAATCTGTTGCGAGGTGAACGACGTTGGGCAGATGCAGGATGGTGGGGCCGTTGGCACGGACCGGGCCGGAGGCCTGAATGTCGAGTGCGTGGAGGACCGAGTCGGAAGCGTAACGGTGCTCGGCAATGTCCTTCGCGGAAGAGCGGAGCGCATATTCTGCCGCTTCTTGCCCCTGGGTGGTGGGCCAGGATCCTGCGAGGACGCGGGTGGTGAGGTGGCCGTCGCGAACGGAGGCCAACATTTCGGGCGTTGCTCCGATCATTCCCGAAACCAGGTAGGTCCATGTGGAGGGGAAGGCCCGGGTCAGCTTGGCGACGAGGAGTCTCTCGTCCATGGGGAATTCGGAAACGATGTCGATGTCGCGGGCCAGCACGACCTTTTTTGCTTCTCCACGGGCCAGAAGTTCAACGGTTTCCGCGACCGCCGAGTTGAAACCTTCCTCATCCAGGTGCCCCGCCGACCAGTCGACGTGCCCGAAATCACCGATTGGCTCAATGGGCTCGGCTGTGATAGTGGCGTTTTGATCCGTCGAAATTACTGTTTCCCAGGCACCGTCGCTGTCCCAGCCAAGAATCCTCTGTGGGATTGTCACGGTCGAAATGTCGGCGGAGGTGTCCGAGAAAGAAAAGGTTCCAAACGCCGTGAGGCCGGTGCCAGGGCGGGCCACTGGATCGTCGATGATGGCGGCGGCAATGATGTCATCGAACCAGCGCTGAGCCGCAGTAAAGCGGTCGGGCCCTTCAAATGTACCGACCGCGGCCTCTCCCCATCCGACCATGCCGCCCGTGGCTGTGACCCACATGAGGTTCTTTCGGGGATGCGGGATATCCCCGGGGCTCGGCCGGGAAGCGGCCTGCCGCGTGAATGCGAAAAGTCGGGTTAGGTCGGACACAAGCAAAAAGCATACTTGGTATGGGTCCATAATGGAGATATGAGTCGAGCCACCCTGAAGAAAGACCCGCGCGATGTGGCGGGTATGTTCGATGATGTCGCCAAGCGTTACGACATCACCAATACCGTTCTGTCCATGGGGCAGGTGTACGTATGGCGGGCGGCTGTCCGCGAGGCCCTGCGGATTACCCCCGGTATGAAGATCCTTGATATTGCGGCCGGAACCGGCACGTCCACCGAGGTGTACAAGAATGCTGGGGCGGAGACCGTTGCGCTCGACTTCTCGATCGGCATGGTCACCGTCGGTAAGCAGCGCCAGCCCGACATGGACTTCATTGCCGGCGATGCGACAGCCCTGCCCTTTGCGGACGGCACGTTTGATGCGGTGACCATCTCGTACGGCCTGCGTAACGTCAATGACCCGGATCTGGCCCTGCGGGAGATGCTTCGCATTGTTCGCCCCGGTGGCACCCTGGTTGTCAACGAGTTCTCGACGCCCACGTGGAAACCGTTCCGAGCGCTCTATAACTTCTACCTCGGCACGGCCCTGCCGACGCTTTCTACGCTTGTGTCCTCGGATTCTGAGGCCTACGACTACCTCGCGGAATCGATTCTCGACTGGCCGAGCCAGGAGGCGTTTGCGAAGCGCGTCCAGGAGGCCGGTTGGCGAAATGTTGAATACCGAAACCTCTCCGGAGGAATCGTTGCCCTGCACAGGGCTACGAAGCCCGAATGAGTGGCCGCAGTCACCAAACGAATTTAACAACGTTTGCCTTTGGTAAATAACCACATTTACTAATGGATAAATGGGATAAATCCGCTGATAGGATGACGCGGATAGTGAAAGGAAAAGCGTGGCTATAGACAGGCTCAGCGGTGATGCAGACGTCATCGTTGTAGGCGCCGGACCAGGCGGCTCAGCTACCGCTCACTATTTGGCACAGACGGGCCTGCGTGTACTGCTTCTGGAGAAAGGCACGTTCCCGAGAGACAAGATCTGCGGCGACGGGCTTACCCCGCGTGCAGTCGCGGAAATCATCCGCATGGGAATCAACACCGACGGCTGGATCCGCAACTACTCTCTCGTTGCCCACGGCGGCGGCCACCGAATTGAAGTTCCGTGGCCCGAGCTGAACTCCATGCCCTCCTACGGCATGGCACGAGCGCGTGGCGACCTCGACCACGACCTCGCCAAGAAGGCGGTCGAGTCGGGTGCGGACCTGCGCGAGGGCATGACCGTCACGGGGCCAATTACTCATGAGCGTTCCGGCCGGATTATCGGCGTTGAGGCGCGCCCCAAGGGGGCTGACCGCAAGGCCCCGCCGCAGCGTTTTCTTGCCCCGATCGTCGTGGATGCTGGCGGTGTTTCCGCACGGCTTGCAACCTCGATGGGTCGCGAAAAGATCTTTAACAGGCCCATGGGCGTGGCAACGCGGACGTACTTCAAGTCGCCGCGCGCCGATGAGCCAATCATGGAATCCCACCTCGAGCTGTGGGATGGGGAGCCCGGTAAGTCGAACCTCATGCCCGGCTACGGCTGGGTGTTCCCGCTGGGCGACGGTCTCGTCAACGTGGGCCTCGGTTCGCTGTCCTCGACGGCCAAGCCCACCGGCATTGACTACCGCAAGCTGTTCGACACGTGGATGCAGAACGTTCCTGAGGAATGGGGCTTCACGAAGGAGAACCAGGTTGGCCAGGTCAGGGGAGCGGCGCTTCCGATGGCGTTTAACCGCAAGCCGCATTACGAATCGGGCCTTCTGCTCGTTGGCGATGCTGGCGGCATGGTTTCCCCGTTTAACGGCGAAGGCATTGCATACGCGATGCAGTCCGGCCGCCTCGCAGCGGACTTTATTACACAGGCGCTGTCGCGCCGCTCGCTCGGCCAGCAGGACCGCGTGCTCCACCAGTACAGCGCGGAGCTCCGGGAGGAGCTCGGCGGCTACTACTCGCTCGGACGTATCTTCGCTACCCTGATCGAGCGCCCGGAGATCATGCACCTCTGCGTCCACTACGGACTGCCGAGGCCGACCCTCATGAGGCTCGTCATGAAGCTCCTCTCGGACGGTTATGACCGCCGCGATGGGGACTGGATGGACAAGCTCATCACGACTCTCACGAAGGTGGTGCCGTCCGCATGATGCTGTTGACCTGCGGCAGCGCCACAAGCGTGAAAAATACCGACTACCCTGGAAGTGTGAATCAAGCGGGCCTCAGGGCTTCGCGGGTTGCTTGCTCAATGGAGGCGAAATGAACCCCTATACCCCAATACTCCTAATGATTGTGGTGGCGCTCGTCGTGGCCGTCGGTGGCCTCGTCGGAACTGGCCTGCTCGGCCCGAAACGCTATAACCGCGTCAAACTCTCAAACTACGAGTGCGGAGTCGAAGCAACCCCGAACGCCGGCACCGCCGGACGTTTCCCCATCAAGTACTACCTGACCGCGATGACGTTCATCATCTTCGACATCGAAGTGGTGTTCCTCTACCCCTGGGCGGTCTCGTTCGAGAAACTCGGAGCTTTCGGGCTCATTGCAGTTCTGACATTCATTTTCCTGATCACCGTGCCCTTCGTCTACGAGTGGCGCCGCGGTGGCCTGGAGTGGGACTGAGGAGATAAATCATGGCACATTCGCATGAAGATGATGCATCCGCGGGCATTATGCTCACCACCATCGAGGGCATTGCCGGATGGGGACGTTCCAACTCCCAGTGGCCTGTCACGATGGGTCTCGCCTGTTGCGCCATTGAGATGATGGCGGCGGGTACTCCCCGCTTCGACATGGCTCGCTTCGGCCTCGAGGTGTTCCGCGCCTCGCCTCGACACGCAGACCTCATGATTGTGTCCGGCCGAGTCAGCCACCGCATGGCACCGGTCGTCCGTAACATTTACGACCAGATGGCGGACCCCAAGTGGGTAATTTCCATGGGTGTTTGCGCCTCCTCGGGCGGCATGTTCAACAACTACGCGATCGTCCAGGGCGTTGACCACATCGTTCCGGTCGACATTTACCTCCCGGGATGCCCGCCGCGCCCCGAGATGCTCATTAACTCCGTCCTCGAGTTGCGTAAGCTCATTAAGGACGAGAAGTTCTTTGGACACCGTAAGGCCATTGCCCGTCGCGCCGAACAGGCCGCGCTGGCTGCCACGCCGACGCACGAAATGAAGGGACTGCTCGCGTGACCGATAACGAAATTGCACGGGGCGGACGCCCCAGCCTGGACGTCGTACGTACGACGCACGGGCAGTGGGGAGTCGAAGGAACCGGTGATACCTCCGGATTCGGGACGCTCGAACAGACCGTCACGATCTCCCCGGCCGCCGTCCGACCCTACGGCTCCTGGTTCGACGAAGTCGTCGATATTCTTCTTGAGCTCATTGCCGCCGAAGGCCTCGCGGGTGAGGACGTCATCGAGAAGGTCGTCGTCGACCGCGGTCAGCTCATCCTCTTCATCGTGAAGGAGCACGCCCCCATGGTGGCGAAGATGCTCCGCGACGATCAGGACCTGCGCTTCGAACTGTGCCTCGGCACGTCTGCCGTGCACTACCCGAACGACACGGGGCGCGAGCTGCACGCCTACACGGCACTGTTCTCCATTACGCACAACCGCCAGCTGGCCATTGAGGTCGTCTGTTCGGATGAGGACCCGCACATGCCGACCCTCGTCGGTGTTTACCCGGGTAATGACTGGCACGAGCGCGAAGCTTGGGACCTCATGGGAATCGTCTTCGACGATCACCCGGGCCTTACCCGTCCCGCGATGCCCGATGACTGGGTCGGTCACCCGCAGCGTAAGGATTACCCGCTCGGCGGCATCCCCGTCGAATACAAGGGCGCGGTCGTCCCGCCGCCGGATACTCGGAGGAGCTACAACTGATGACTTCTACAGATTCCCGGTACTACGCAACTGCCGGAGCAACCGACGAGGACCTGAACTCGGCGCCCCAGCATCACGCGCAGGGCGGCGACTGGTCCGATCTTTCCGCCGAGGCTGAGCGCCTGGGCGAAGAGCGCATCGTCGTCAACATGGGCCCCGTACACCCCTCCACCCACGGCGTCTTCCGCCTCCTTCTCGAACTCGATGGCGAGTACGTTCGCGAGCTCCGCTCGTCGACCGGCTACCTCCACACCGGTATTGAGAAGAACATGGAATACCGCAACTGGGTGCAGGGCGTCGCGTTCTGCACCCGCATGGACTACGTTGCTCCGTTCTTCCAGGAGGTTGGCTACGCGCTCGCCATTGAGAAGCTGCTCGGCATCACCGATCAGATTCCGCGCCGTGCCAGCCAGATCCGCGTCCTCCTCATGGAGCTCAACAGGATCGCCTCCCACCTTGTCGCCATCGCCTCCTCCAACAACGAGCTTGGCGCGACAACGATGATGACGCTGGGCTTCCGCGGACGCGAGGACATCCTCCGCATCTTCGAGCGGATCACCGGCCTGCGCATGAACCACTCGTACGTCCGCCCCGGCGGCCTCCCCGACGATCTGCCCGAAGGCACGATCGAGTACATCCGCGAACTCCTCCCGAACGTCAAGGCGACGACGGAAGAGATGATGGATGTCGTCAAGGAGAACCCCATCTTCAAGGCGCGTCACGTCGACATTTCCACGCTGCCGCTGGCCGGCATGCTGGCTCTTGGCATGACGGGACCAAACCTGCGGGCGGCCGGACTGCCCTTCGACCTGCGCAAGACGCAGCCGTACTGCGGCTATGAGAACTACGAGTTCAACGTCCCGGTCAAGGACAAGTCCGACGCCTACAACCGCGCGGTTCTCCGTTTCGAGGAGATCTTCGAGTCGTTCCACATCGTCTACCAGGTCCTTGACGCTCTCGAGGAGTCCGAGGGCGAGCCGGTGATGATTGAGGATCCGAAGATTGCGTGGCCGTCCAAGATGACAATTGGAACGGACGGCCAGGGCCAGTCTTTCGAGCACATCAAGGAAATCATGAACGACTCGATGGAGTCGCTCATTCACCACTTCAAGCTCGTCACCGAGGGCTTCTCGGTACCCGCAGGCCAGGCATACCAGCTGGTCGAGCACGCAAAGGGAACGCTCGGCGTTCACCTCGTCTCGGCCGGCGGCACCCGCCCGTACCGTGCTCACTTCCGTGATCCCGGATATTCGAACCTGCAAACGCTAGGAATGATGTGCGAGGGCGGCATGCTCTCCGACGTCATCATTGCCCTGGCCTCTATCGACCCGGTGATGGGAGGAGTTGATCGCTAATGTCCGATCGTTTTGATGCGGATGTCGAGACCCGACTTCGCAATGACATGGCTGAAATCATCGCCAGGTACCCGGATGACAGGTCGGCCCTGCTGCCGATGCTGCACCTCATTCAGTCCGTTGACGGCTACGTGTCGCCCCGGGGCATTGCCCTGTGTGCGGACGTCCTGTCGCTCACTCGGGCCGAGGTATCTGCCGTAGCAACCTTCTACTCCCAGTACCGTCGTCGTCCCAACGGCGAATACAACGTCGGTGTCTGCACGAACGCGCTGTGCGCGGTCATGGGTGGTGACATCATCTGGGACAAGCTGTCCGAGCATCTCGGTATCGGCCACGACCAGACCACCGCGGACGGCAAGATCACGCTTGAACAGCTCGAGTGCAACGCCGCCTGCGACTTCGCGCCCGTCATCATGGTGAACTGGGAGTTTTTCGACAACCAGACGCCCTCAAGCGCGGTTGAACTGGTCGACAAGATTACCGCCGGTGAGGACATCAAGCCCACCCGCGGACCCAACAAGGTCCACACGTTCAAGGAGGTGTCCCGCACCCTTGCAGGGTTCGAGGACGGCCTCGTCGATGAAGGTCCTGGTGCCGGTCCCGAGTCCCTCGTTGGGCTCCGCTACGCCCGCGAAAAGGGCTGGACCGCTCCCCAGGCCGTAGGGGAGGAATCACGGTGACCGAGTTTACTAATCCTTCGCTTCTCGCCCCGGTTATCTCAAATATCTGGGATGTACCGCAGTCGTGGAAGCTCGAGACGTACAAGCAGCATGGCGGCTACGAGGGCCTCAGCAAGGCCTGGCACTACGGCGATGGCGAGCTAACCGAGGTCGTCAAGGCCTCCGGTCTGCGCGGACGCGGCGGTGCCGGCTTCCCGACGGGCCTCAAGTGGTCCTTCCTGCCGCCCGCCGACGGCGGCCCCCGCTACCTCGTGGTCAACGCTGACGAGTCGGAGCCGGGAACCTGTAAGGACATCCCGGCCCTGCTCGCCAACCCGCATGCCCTCATTGAGGGCATGGCAATCTGCCTGCGCGCAATCGGCGGCCACCATGGCTTCGTCTACCTGCGCGGTGAAACCGTCCACGTGTACCGCCGCCTCATGGCAGCGGTCCGCGAAGCCTACGAGGCTGGACTCATCGGTAAGGGCCTGGGCCCGAACGGTGACTACGACATTGACATCACCGTGCATGCTGGCGCTGGCGCCTACATTTGCGGTGAGGAAACGGCTCTTCTCGACTCCCTTGAGGGACGCCGTGGCCAGCCCCGCCTCAAGCCCCCGTTCCCGGCGGCAAAGGGCTACCTGGCCCGCCCCACGGTCGTTAACAATGTTGAGACCATTTCATCCGTGCCCGGCATCATCAAGAACGGCGCCGACTGGTTTGCGAAGATGGGAACGGAGAAGTCGAAGGGCCACGGCCTGTTCTCCCTTTCTGGTCACGTCAAGAATCCCGGTCAGTACGAGGCTCCGTTTGGCATTACGTTGCGCGAGCTTCTGGACATGGCAGGCGGCATCCGCGAAGGCCACGAACTGAAGTTCTGGACCCCCGGCGGTTCCTCCACGGCAATCCTCGGCCCCGAAGCCCTCGACGTTCCCCTCGGCTACGAAGAGGTCATGGAGGCAGGTTCGATGCTCGCCACCCGTGCGCTGCAGATCTTTGACGAAACAACCTCCGTTGTTCGCGTCGTCCGCGCCTGGACCGACTTCTACCAGCACGAGTCATGCGGTAAGTGCACCCCGTGCCGCGAAGGCACGTTCTGGATGCGGGCAGTGATGCACCGCCTCGAGGCAGGCAAGGGCCTGCCCACCGACATTGACATGCTCTACGAAATCGCGGGCAACATCGCTGGCCGTTCCTTCTGTGCGCTCGGCGACGCTTCGGCCGTCCCGATCCAGTCCGGCATCAATTTGTTCCGTGAGGAATTTGAGCAGGGCCTGACCACTCCGGCCTGGGAGCTCTTCCCATACGAAAAGTCCGCACTCTTCTCCGAAGTAGGTGTCTCATGACAACGACCGAAACCGATCTTGTCAATATCAAGGTTGACGGCCAGGATGTTGCAGTCCCGCAGGGCACGCTGATTATTCGTGCCGCGGAGCAGGTCGGCATCCGCATCCCGCGGTTCTGCGACCACCCGTTGCTCAAGCCCGCCGGCGCCTGCCGTCAGTGCCTCGTTGAGGTAGCCCGCCCGGGCCGCGACGGCAATCTCGCCAAGGGACCGAAGCCCGTCGCATCCTGTGCAGAGGCTGTCAGCCCCGGCATGGAGGTCTACACGCAGGCGTCGTCCGACGTTGCGGAGAAGGCCCAGCACGGCATCATGGAGTTCCTCCTGATCAACCACCCGCTGGACTGCCCCGTCTGCGACAAGGGCGGCGAATGCCCCCTCCAGAACCAGGCCATGTCCGATGGTCGGGCAACCTCCCGCTTCACGGACGTGAAGAGGACATTCCCGAAGCCGATTAAGGTTTCCTCGCAGATCCTGCTGGACCGCGACCGCTGCATCCTGTGCCAGCGTTGCACGCGCTTCCAGTCTGAGATTGCCGGTGACCCGTTCATTCAGCTTCAGGGACGCGGCGGCGGCTCTCCCGCCTACGAGGTCCATGGCCTCCACGGTTCGCAGATCGGCAACTTCGACGCCTCGATTCTCGGCTTTGTCGACGGTGACGACGTCCCCTCGTCCGTTGAGGATCTGGCCAATGCCGGCCCGCACGGCGAGGCTGGCCTCGTTGTCGGCATGGCACCGGGACCGGTCGGAGAGGCCGAGCTCGACGAGTCGGGCCGCCCCTTCTCTTCCTACTTCTCGGGCAACACGATCCAGATCTGCCCCGTTGGTGCTCTCACCTCGGCCGCATACCGGTTCCGTGCCCGCCCCTTCGACCTCGTGTCCGTCCCCTCGATCACCGAGCATGACGCATCGGGCTCCGATATCCGCGTCGACTTCCGTCGTGGCACGGTTCTCCGTCGCCTTGCTGGTAACGACCCGGAGGTCAACGAAGAGTGGATTACCGATAAGGACCGTTTCGCGTTCCGCTGGCAGAATGGCGAGGACCGCCTCAAGGTCCCGCACGTCCGCGACGAAAACGGTGAACTCGTTCCCACGTCCTGGGCGGACGCCATGGATGTTGCGGCACGCGGCCTCGAGAAGGTAGGTGCCTCCGGCATCCTGACCGGCGGTCGTCTCCCGCTCGAAGATTCCTACGCGTACTCGAAGTTTGCTCGCACCGTCCTCGGTCACAACAACATCGACTTCCGCACCCGCGTCGCCTCCGAGGAAGAAGATGCTTTCCTCGGTTCGTCCGTTGTCGGAACCGGCCTCGGTGTTACCTACACCGAGATCGAGAATGCCAAGCACGTCTTCCTCGTTGGCCTCGAGCCGGAAGAGGAATGCGGTTCGATCTTCCTCCGCCTGCGGAAGGGTGTTCTTGCGAAGACCACGTCGGTCTCCGTCCTGGCACCGTTCGCAACCCGCGGCACGTTGAAGATGTCGGGCACTCTCGTCACGGCGGCCCCCGGAACCGAGCCCTCGGTCCTCAACGCTGTTGCAGCGAACGCTCCTCAGGAGCACCTCGCGGCACTCGCTGAGCGCCTGAACGGCGGCGTCATCCTCGTTGGTGAGCGCGCTGCCGAAACCCCGGGCACGCTGACCGCGATTCTTGACCTCGCGGAGCGCACGAATGCACGGATCGCTTGGGTTCCGAGGCGTGCGGGTGACCGCGCTGCCCTCGAGGCCGGCGCTGTTCCGTTCCTCCTTCCCGGTGGACGTCCCGCTTCGGACAGCCAGGCACGCGTTGACCTCGGCGTCACGCTGAACGCCACGGTTTCCGATCAGCCGGGGCTTGGCACCGCAGGAATCCTCGACGAAGCCCGTGCTGGCAAGCTTGCCCTGATCACCGCCGGTGTGGAACTGGCCGACCTTCCCGCGGGAGCGCCCGAGGCACTAGACAATGCCCCATTCGTCATTGCGATCGAGGTTCGTCGTTCCAACATCACGGCCAAGGCCGACGTTGTCTTCCCGGCGGCACCGCCCGTCGAGAAGGGCGGCACCTTCATTAACTGGGAGGGTCGCGAACGTCCCTTCGGCCAGGTCCTCACCTCGACAGCTCTTACGGATCGTCAGATCCTCGCGGAGCTCGCCGAGGAACTCGGCCACAATCTGGGACTTCCCACACTCGAGTCCGTACATGCGGAGTACCGCGAGCTCGTCGACTGGGATGGTGCCCGCATCGAGCGTCCTCGCGTGCAGGCCGACCCGGTCCCGGCACCGGGGGACAGGGAAGCGGTTCTCTCAACCTGGCACCTCATGATCGACGACGGTCGCCTCCAGGACTTCGAGCCGCACCTTGCCGGTACCGCCCACCGGTCCATCGCCCGTATTTCCCCGGCCACGGCCGAGGCACTCGGTGTTGATCGCGATTCGAAGCTGACCGTGACCGGCCCGAAGGGCTCCATCACTGTTCCTGTTGTTCTTTCGCACATGCCCGATCGGGTCGTGTGGCTTCCGAAGAACTCCCCGGCCTGCCACGTGGCGGACCTGGGCGCCCAGCCGGGCGGCATCGTGTCTCTCACGGCGGAGGTTAACTAATGCTCGCAACATTTCCTGCGGCGATGGCTGAGCCGGTCGCAGATTTCTCCCAGGACAACTGGTGGATCTGGCTAATCAAAGCCGTTTTCATCGTCCTGTACCTGATCCTCTCCGTGATTTTGGCCCTCTGGGTGGAGCGCCGCGGTCTCGGCTTGATGCAGACGCGAAAGGGCCCGAACGTTACCGGTATCTTCGGTTTCGGCCAGGCATTCGCGGACGCGATCAAGCTGATGCTCAAGGAAGACTTCTGGCTGAAGGGCGCAGAGAAGGCAATCTACTTTGTCGCCCCCGCGATCTCCGCTCTCTGTGCGTTCTCGATCTATGCGGTTATGCCGTTCGGTCCCGAAGTTTCCATGTTCGGCATCGAGACGCCACTGCAGCTTGCCGACTCCTCGGTTGCACTGCTTTACGTGCTGGCAGTTGCCTCGTTCGGTGTCTACGGCCTGGTGCTCGGTGGCTGGTCCGCTAACTCCACATATCCGCTGCTGGGTTCGATCCGAAGCGCCGCCCAGGTGATCTCGTACGAGCTCGCCATGGGTCTGTCGCTCCTGTCGGTCTTCCTCGTTTCCGGCACGATGTCGACATCGGCGATGGTCGATGATCAGACGAGCCTGTGGAACGTGTTCATCTGCCTCCCCGCATTCATCACGTACTTCATTTCGATGGTTGGCGAAGTTAACCGTCTGCCCTTCGACCTCCCCGAAGCTGAGGGTGAGCTGGTTGCCGGTCACACGACCGAGTACTCCGGTATGAAGTTTGGTTGGTTCTACCTGTCCGAGTACATCAACATGCTGAACGTTTCGACGATCGCCGTTGTTGTGTTCATGGGCGGCTGGCGTGCACCGTGGCCGATCTCGGCCATCAACGACGGAATGTTCAACGAGGGCTGGTGGCCCATGATCTGGATGTTCCTCAAGACCTGGGTATTTATGTTCTGCCTCATCTGGATCCGCGGCACGCTACTGCGTATGCGTTACGACCAGTTCATGAAGCTCGGTTGGAAGGTCCTGATCCCCGTTGCCCTCGGGTGGCTGGTCGCCGTTGCGATCATCCAGGGACTCGGCACCTTCACAGATATCGATACGCAGATGATCCTCATCATCCTGGCCGCTATCTTCCTCGTCATCTTCGCTGTTCTCTGGTTCGTTGAGGGCAAGAGCGATGACAGGGATGATCCGGGAGATGGCACGGTGATCGACCCGAAGGACGAGTTCGATGCGTTCTCCGGTGGTTACCCGGTCCCGCCGCTGCCCGGCCAATCCCTACCGCCCTCGCCACGTGCGAAGCGAGCTCCCGCATATTCGTCTACCGCAAAGGAGGCAGATTCCGATGAGTGACAACCAGTCCTCGGATCGCCGCCCGGTTGATCCGGCACTGTACAGCCCGAAGAAGAAGGGAGCGATCGGCAGGTTCTTCGCCCCGGTCGCTGGCTTCGGCGTCACGTTTTCGTCGATGTTCCGCCCGGCCGCAACTGAGGAGTACCCCTTCAAGAGGACCCCGACCCAGCCGCGCTTCCACGGCAGGCACCAGCTGAACCGTTACGCGGACGGCCTGGAGCGCTGCATCGGATGTGAACTGTGCGCATGGGCGTGCCCGGCCGACGCGATTTACGTTGAGGCTGGCGCGAACACTTCGGATGAGCAGTACGCACCGGGTGAGCGCTACGGAGCGGTCTACCAGATCAACTACCTGCGCTGCATTCTGTGCGGGCTCTGCATTCAGGCCTGCCCGACGCGCGCACTGACGATGACGAACGAGTTCGACTCCCTCGTGGGACCTACTCGCGAGTCCCTCATTTTCGAGAAGCAGGACCTCCTGGCCCCGATGCTCGACGGCATGCTGGCTGCGCCCCACCCGATGGTGGAGGGCACGACCGATGACGACTACTACCGCAACGAGGTCACGGGACCGACCAAGGAGCAGATCGACTGGGTGGCAGAGCGCCGTCCCGACGACCCGACTCTCAAGGCTGCGCGTCCCGTTGAGGAGGCAGCGAAGTGAATCCGTTCCTGAGCGCCGGGATTGACCCGGTCACCGGGACCGTCACCACGGGAGAGACCATTCTCTTCTGGGTGCTGGCGCCTCTCATGGTGATCGCGGCTCTCGGCCTGCTGTTCGCCAAGAAGGCCGTATACGCAACGATCTCCGTCGTCTTCGTCATGGTCATGCTCGCCTTCATTTACACGGCCCTCGAAGCACCGTTCCTCGGTGTTGTCCAGGTGATCGTCTACACCGGCGCAATCATGATGCTCTTCCTCTTCGTCCTCATGCTCGTGGGCGTTGACTCCTCCGACTCGATCGTTGAGTCGATCAAGGGCCAGCGTTGGGTTGCCGCCCTCGGCGGCATCGGTATTGTCCTCGTGCTTGCGGGTGCTGTCTTTACAGCAACCGACCTGCCGACCCCGGTTGGCATGGCAGAGGTCAACGCAGAGTCCAACCCCGTTGCTGTTGCCACCGACATCTTCGGTAACCACGTGATCGCCATGGAGCTTTCGGGCGCCCTGCTCATTACGGCAGCGATGGGAGCCATGGTTCTCACGCACCGCGAGAAGCTGAAGCCGCGTAAGACGCAGCTGGATGTCGCGAACGAAAAGATGAAGGCGTACGCCGAGTCCGGCGTGCACCCCGGCCAGGCCCCCAACGCGGGCCTGTTCGCCGAGTCGAACTCGTCGACGAACCCGGCCCTCACCGCGGGCGGCAAGCCCGTCGAGGAGTCCGTCTCCCGCATCCTCCGCATCCGCGGCCAGGCCCGTACCGTTGGCGAGATCTCGCCCAGGACGGTCGAGCGCATTGCGCGCGCAAGCGACGAGCGTCCGGGCCTCGACGGCCCGACCACGTTCGGCAAGATCGGCCAGGTTGGCCTGCCGGGTATGCCGGGCGCCAAGGCCCCGCTTGCCCCGACCCAGTCGACCGAGATCTCCGCAACCGGCCCGGCCTTCGATGAGGACTCACAGTCCGATGAGGTCCCGACCGCGGCGGAGACGCAGGCGGCCGAAGAGGTCAAGCCGGAGTCTTCGAAGGAGGAGAACAAGTGAGCCTCATGAATTACGCAGTGCTGGCATTCATTCTGTTTGCCATCGGTGCGGTAGCCGTTCTCACCCGGCGCAACGCGATCATTGCCCTCATGGGTGTTGAGCTCATGCTGAACTCGTGCAATCTGGCGCTCGTCACGTTCGCCCGCATGCACGGGGACATTACGGGCCAGACGGTGGCGTTCTTCGTCATGGTTGTCGCCGCCGCCGAGGTCGTCATTGGCCTGGGCATCATTGTGTCCATCTTCCGAACCCGCAGGTCCGCGTCCGTTGACGCGCCGAACCTGCTCAAGAACTGACGGGGGTAGATTGTGACTACTAACGCAATCGCAGCAACCGGCAACGTGGAGCTCATCTGGCTCGCCGTCGCCATTCCGCTCGTCAGCGCAGGCATCCTTCTCCTCGCGGGGAAGGGCGCTAACCGCTGGGGCCACTGGCTGGGCATCCTTGCCTCCCTCGGCTCCCTCGTTATCGGCGTCATGGCCGCGCTTGACCTGCTGGGCCAGGATTCTTCGAATCGTATTCAGGAGCACATCCTTTACGAGTGGATCCCCGGCGGGGACCTCGATGTTGCGCTGGGCTTCCGGGTTGACCCGTTGTCGATCACGTTCGTTCTTCTTGTGACGTTCGTTGGCACGCTCATTCACATCTACTCGGTGGCGTACATGGAGAAGGACAGGGACCGTCGCCGGTTTTTTGCCTACCTCAACCTATTCGTTGCCTCGATGCTCCTCCTTGTTCTTGGTAACTCCTACCTGGTCCTCTTCGTGGGCTGGGAGGGCGTGGGCCTTGCCTCGTACCTGCTCATCGGATTCTGGAACCAGGTCCCCGAGTACGCGACCGCAGGCAAGAAGGCGTTCGTCATGAACCGTGTCGGTGACATGGGCATGCTGCTCGCCATGATGACCATGTTCGCCTCGTTCGGCACCGTCAGCTTCGACGGTGTGGCCGGTGCCGCTGGCGGCGCCAGCGAGGGCGTCCTCACCGCGATCGGCATCTTCCTACTGGTAGCTGCGTGCGGTAAGTCCGCACAGTTCCCCCTCCAGGCATGGCTCGGTGACGCAATGGCGGGCCCGACCCCGGTCTCCGCCCTCATCCACGCCGCCACCATGGTGACCGCCGGTGTCTACCTCATGGTCCGTTCCGCTTTCATCTTCGAGGGCGCACCCACCGCTCAGCTACTGGTTGCCATCATCGGTACGATCACGCTGATCTTCGGTGCCATCGTCGGTTCCGCGAAGGACGACATGAAGAAGGTGCTGGCAGCATCGACCATGTCCCAGATCGGTTACATGATGCTGGCTGCGGGCCTTGGCCCGATCGGTGCCGCATTCGCCATCTTCCACCTCGTCACGCACGGCTTCTTCAAGGCCGGCATGTTCCTCGGAGCTGGCTCCGTCATGCATGCGATGAACGACGAGGTCGACATGCGAGGCTTCGGCGGACTGTGGAAGCACATGAAGGTCACCTGGGTGACGTTCGGACTGGGCTACCTTGCCATTATTGGTTTCCCGTTCCTGTCTGGCTTCTACTCGAAGGACTACATTATCGAGGCCGCGTTTGTCGGCGAGGGCTGGCAGCCCTGGGTGTTCGGTACTGCAACGCTACTGGTCGCCGGCCTGACCGCCTTCTACATGTCGAGGCTGTTCTTCATGGTCTTCCACGGTAAGCCCCGCTGGAGCTCCGAAGGCCCGAATGCTAAGCACCCGCACGAGTCCCCGGCTCTCATGACGATCCCCATGATCATCCTGGCCATCGGATCCGTTGGACTGGGCTGGTTCCTCGATGCTGGAGATCGCTTCGTCACGTTCCTCGAGCCGGTCACCGGAGCCGTTGAGCACCTGGAGCCGGTTATCCCGGTCCCCGTGATCATCGGGCTGACCCTAACGCTCGTCGCCATCGGCGTTGCCGTTGCCTACGTCATGTACGTTCGCAACGACGTGCCCGCGAAGGCACCTGCCGCCAATGTCCTGGTCAACGCTGCCCGCAACGACCTGCACCAGGACGCCATCAACGAGAACCTGTTCATGCGCCCCGGCCAGTGGCTGACGCGCGGCGTGGACGGGACCGATCGGGGCCTCATCGACGGCCTCGTCATGGCTGTGGCACGGAGCTTCGGCTCCGTGGGACGCAGCATCGGCAAGATCCAAAACGGTTACGCACGAAGCTACGCGGGTGTTATGACGCTCGGTATTGTCGTCGTCGTCATCCTGGCCCTCGCGGCGCGGATCTGACCGGGACTGGAGGAATAGAGGTTACATGGATACCCCACAAACGGCAGCCTTTCCCTGGCTGACTGTCCTAATCCTGGTGCCCTTGGTCGCAGCCATTATCCTGGCCGCCGTCAAGCCGCTCCACCGTCAGGCGAAGACCTATGGCGTCGTCGTCTCAGTCCTGGTCCTAGCGGGTGCGATCATCGCATTCGTCTCCGAGTTCGACACGGCAACCGCTGGCACCGTCCAGCTGGCCGAGACCTACTCGTGGATCCCGTCGATTGGCGTTTCGCTCGCATGGGGCGTGAACGGCATGGGTGCGGTCATGATCGGCCTTGCCGTCGTGCTCGTCCCGCTCGTCATCCTCACGGCTGACTCGGATCGCTTCCTGCGTCCTCACGAGGAGCAGAGCGGCCGCCGCGACGCCGGCTACGTCGCCTGGGTCCTTGCTCTCGAAGCCGTCATGATCGCGATCTTCGCGGCGCAGGACGTGTTCCTGTTCTACGTGCTCTTCGAAGCAATGCTCATCCCGGTCTACTTCCTGATTGGCTCTTACGGTGGCCCGAAGCGCAAGGCAGCGGCACTGAAGTTCCTGCTGTACTCGCTTGCTGGCGGACTCGTCATGCTTGTCGGCGTTGTCGCCGCGTACGTCTCCGGACCGGGTGGCCCCGAAGGCTTCCTCATCGCCAACCTGGCAGGCTCGGTTGACGGCTCGCAGACAGCACAGATGCTCATGTTCCTGTCCTTCTTCATCGCGTTCGCGGTGAAGGCCCCGATGTTTCCGGTCCACACGTGGCTCCCCGACGCAACGGAAGAGGCACCGGCCGGAACATCCGCGCTGCTCGTCGGCGTCCTCGACAAGGTCGGAACCTACGGCATGATCGCCCTGTGTCTTCCGCTCTTCCCGGGCGCCGCACAGGACGCAGCCCCGGTCATCATGATCCTGGCTCTGATATCGATCATCTGGGGTGGCTTCATGGCCATCGCTTCGAAGGACCTCATGCGCCTCATCGCGTTCACCTCGGTGTCGCACTTCGGCTTCATGGTGATGGGTATCTTCTCCGGATCCGAGACCGCCATGACCGGTGCGATCCTGTACATGGTTGCGCACGGTGTGGGAACGGCAGCGCTGTTCCTCATCGTTGGCTACCTCGCAAAGAGGGGCGGCTCGCAGATGGTCACCGACTACGGTGGCTGGCAGCGCGTCACCCCGCTGCTTGCGGGCGGCTTCCTCATCGCCGGTCTTGCGACCCTGTCCCTGCCGGGCCTGTCGGGCTTCGTTCCCGAGTTCATGGTCCTGGCCGGAACGTTCGAGGTCTCGAAGCTCATCGCAGGCATCTCCGTCATCGGCGTTATCCTCGCGGCTCTGTACATTCTCCTGCCGTACCAGCGGGTATTCACCGGACCGCGGCCCGCCATCGAGGTCAAGGACCTGGGAGTCTCCGAGAAGACCGTCACCGGTGTTCTCGTGGCCCTGATGCTGGCCCTCGGCTTCGTCCCCGGCCCGATCATCGAGATCGTCGAGCCGGTCGCGGAACAGTCCGCCGTCATCGTCGCGGATAACGCATTTGCTACGTCCGCGCTCACCGAAGGGAACCTCAAGTGACTAACTTTGTGACCCCAGATATCGATTGGGCAGCACTCACTCCGATCCTCGTGGTCATGGGTGCCGCCGTTCTCGGAGTCCTGGTCGAGGCCTTCGCTCCGCGTAACTCCCGTCGCTCCGTCCAGGTGACGATCACGTTCCTTGCCCTCGCCGGAGCGCTTGTCTCCGTCGTGTGGCGCTGGACCGTTGTTGACACCGAAGACGCGCAGGCAGTTGTGGGCGGACAGCTCATCGAGGATCCCTTCACCCTCATGGCCCAAGGCATTGTCCTTGTCTCCGCTCTGCTCGCGGCCTTCGTTATCGCCGACCGCACGCAGACCCGCGAAGGTTCCTTCGCGGCATCGGCAGCAACCCGTCCCGGTTCTCAGGAGGAGCGCGAGCTCATCCGTGCCGGCGTTCAGCAGACCGAGGTTTACCCCCTCGTTCTGTTCGCCGTCACCGGCATGCTGGCCTTCCCCGCAGCGGGCGACCTGCTGACGCTGTTCATCGCCCTCGAAGTTCTCTCGCTGCCGCTTTACATCCTGTCGGGCATGTCGCGCCGCAAGCGCCTCATCTCGCAGGAGGCCGCACTCAAGTACTTCCTGCTCGGTGCGTTCTCGTCGGCCTTCTTCCTCATGGGCGTTGCCCTCCTGTTCGGATTCTCGGGTTCCGTCCGCTACTCCGAGGTTGCTCAGGCAACAACGGCAACGGTCGGCATGGAGTGGATGCTCATCATCGGCATTGTCTTCGTCCTCGTCGGCCTGCTCTTCAAGGTCGGTGCCGTTCCGTTCCACTCCTGGACCCCGGACGTGTACCAGGGCGCTCCGACCCCGATCACGGGCTTCATGGCGGCAGGCACGAAGATCGCTGCCTTTGCGGCAATGATCCGGTTCCTCTACGTCATTGCCCCGGGCATGGCGGGCGACCTCGAGGTTCTCCTCTGGGTCATCATCATCGTGACGATGCTGGTCGGTACCGTTCTCGGTATCATCCAGACCGACATCAAGCGCATGCTTGCCTACTCGTCGATCGCCCACGCGGGCTTCGTCCTCATCGCGGCCACGTCGTTCGAGACCTCGGGCATCAGCGCCACGCTGTTCTACCTCCTGGCCTACGGCGTAGCAACGGTCGGTGCCTTCGGCATCGTCACCCTCGTTCGCGAGAAGGACTCAAACGGCAACATCACGGGCGAGGCAACCTCGCTCAAGGCATGGGCCGGGCTCGGCAAGCGCAAGCCCGCACTTGCCGTGTCGATGCTGATCTTCCTTCTCTCGTTTGCCGGTATTCCGCTCACGGGTGGCTTCGTCGGTAAGTTCACCGCCTTCGCCGCCGGTATTGAGGGCGGGGCATGGCCGCTGGTTGTCATCGCCGTTCTCGCATCCGCAGCGACCGCGTTCTTCTACTTCCGTCTCGTCGTCCTCATGTTCTTTGAGGATTCGGACGAGCGGACGACGGTAGTCTCCTCGGAGGGCATGAGCCTCGTGGCGATCGTCATCGCAGCTATCGCGACCATCGCACTCGGTGTGTTCCCCGGACCTGTCCTTGACCTCATTGGAAACGCGGCGGTGCTACTCCCGTGATCGAAGAACTCGTCAGCGCCACCGGCAGCCTGAACGAACGTCTGTCCGAACTCATGGAGAGCGTGGAAACGCGTCTCCAGGAGGCGGTCAGATCACCCGAACCCGACGTTGACGAACTGACGCGGCACTTGGCGGCAGCGGGCGGCAAGCGCCTGCGCCCCGCCCTGTGCCTGCTGACGTCCTTCCTCGGCCCTAACCCGGGCAACGAGGATGCCGAGGTGTCAGCCGCGGTCGTCGAGCTCACGCATCTCGCCACGCTCTACCATGACGACGTCATGGATGAGGCACCGATGAGGAGGGGAGTGCCCTCAGCTCAGCAGCTTGCCGGGAACTCCGCCGCGATCCTCGCCGGTGACGTGCTATTCGCGAAGGCCTCGTCCCTCGTCGCTGGTCTTGGCCCGGAGGCGGTACGCCTTCACGCCGTCACTTTCGAACGGCTGTGCTTCGGCCAGCTCCGCGAGACCCTCGGCGCTCCCGAAAACGTGTCTGCTCGGGACAACTACATCAACGTTCTGGCCGACAAAACCGGTTCCCTTATCGCGGCTTCGGCCCGCTACGGCGTGAATTCATCCGGCGGCTCGCCCGAGATCGCGGAAGCGGTTGCCGAGTTCGGCGAGAAGGTCGGTGTGGCCTTCCAGCTCGCTGACGACGTTATCGACATCATGTCGGACGGCGACGTCACCGGTAAGACCCCGGGAACCGATCTGCGCGAAGGCGTCGAGACGATGCCGATCCTGATCCTCAAGGAGCGTGCCGCCGTCGGCACGATCGACGAGGCTGGACAGCAGATCCTCGACCTGCTCGCAGGTGATGTTGGTGACGAGGCCGTGGAAAAGTCCGTCAGCCTCCTACGTGAACATCAGGTCATGGAAGAGGTCAGGGACCTGGCGCGCACCTGGTCGGACGAGGCCGTCGCATCGCTCGATGCGATTCCGGAAGGCGAGGTCCGTAACGGACTCAATGCCTTTGCTCGCCTCATGGTTGACCGCATTAGCTAACGGCTCGGGGGAGTACCCCTCCGCTGTACGCCGAATATCCGCCCGAGTTCCCCCGCGAACTCGGGCGGATCGCATTATAGGCCGTACAATGTTGTCAGCTGTCCCATTCCCAGGAGTAAAATTTCGTGTCAAAGATTCTCAACAAGATTCTCCGTGCCGGCGAGGGCCGCACGGTGAAGAAGCTGCAGACGATCGCGAAGCAGGTCGATGCCCTGGAGGATGATTTCCTCGAGCTTGACGACGATGAACTGCGCGGCATGACCGACGAGTTCAAGACGCGACTCGAAGAGGGTGAGTCCCTTGACTCGCTCCTACCGGAAGCTTTCGCGGTTGTACGTGAAGCATCGCGGCGCACCCTGGGGCAGCGCCATTACACGGTGCAGATCATGGGTGGCGCTGCCCTCCACATGGGCAATATCGCCGAGATGAAGACCGGTGAAGGTAAGACGCTTGTTGCGACCCTCCCGGCCTACCTCAATGCGCTGACCGGTAAGGGTGTTCACATCATCACGGTGAACGACTACCTAGCCACCTACCAGTCGGACCTTATGGGACGTGTCTTCCGGTTCCTCGGCATGACGACCGGCTGTATTACCTCCGGCATGACTCCCGCGCAGCGGCGCGAACAGTACGCCGCCGACATCACCTACGGAACGAACAACGAGTTTGGTTTTGACTACCTGCGCGACAACATGGCGTGGAAGGTCGATGAGCTCGTCCAGCGGGACCACTACTTCACCATCATCGATGAGGTTGACTCGATTCTTATTGACGAGGCCCGTACCCCGCTGATCATCTCCGGCCCCGCCGAAGGCGATGCGAACAAGTGGTACGAGGAGTTCGCGCGGATCATTTTGAAGCTCCGCAAGGACACCGACTACGAGGTGGACGAGAAGAAGCGTAACGTCGGCATTCTCGAGCCCGGTATCGACAAGATCGAGGACCAGCTCGGTATCGACAACCTGTACGAAACATCCAACACCCCGCTGATCGGCTACATCAACAACGCGATCAAGGCGAAGGAACTGTTCAAGCGCGACAAGGACTACATCGTCATGGATGGCGAAGTCCTGATCGTCGATGAGCACACGGGACGCGTGCTGCCGGGCCGTCGCTACAACGAGGGCATGCACCAGGCGATCGAGGCGAAGGAAGGCGTGAAGATTAAGGCCGAGAACCAGACTCTCGCCACGATCACGCTTCAGAACTACTTCCGCCTGTACGAGAAGATCTCCGGCATGACCGGTACGGCCGAAACCGAGGCGGAAGAGTTTGCCTCCACCTACGACATTGGCGTTGTCCCGATCCCCACGAACAAGCCGATGATCCGTATCGACCAGACGGACCTCGTCTACCCAACCGAGGCCGGCAAGTTCCAGGCCATCGCCGACGACATTGCCGAGCGCTACGAGGCCGGACAGCCCGTCCTCGTTGGTACGACCTCGGTGGAGAAGTCCGAGGCGATCTCCAAGCTCCTGACGAAGCGGAAGATCAAGCACGAGGTTCTCAACGCCAAGTACCACAAGCGCGAAGCCGCCGTGGTTGCGATGGCGGGACGCAAGGGTGCCGTTACCGTTGCAACAAACATGGCCGGTCGAGGCACCGACATTATGCTCGGTGGCAATGCCGAGTTCCTCGCTGTTGAGCAGATGCAGGCGAAGGGCCTGGACCCGGCTGAGGATCCCGAAGCATACGAGGCCGCGTGGCCGGAGGTTTTGGAGGCCGCGAAGGAAGCCGTTGCGCGCGAACACGACGAGGTGAAAGAACTGGGCGGACTATACGTGCTCGGTTCGGAACGCCACGAGTCTCGCCGTATCGACAACCAGCTCCGAGGCCGCTCCGGCCGTCAGGGCGACCCGGGCGAATCCAGGTTTTACCTGTCGCTCGAAGACGAGCTCATGCGCCTGTTCGCCTCGGGCATGGCAAGCAAGCTGCTGAGTCCCGAAAACCACCCCTCGAATGAACCCCTTGAGTTCAAGATCCTGGCGAAGTCGATCGAGTCCGCACAGACCGCTATCGAGGCACGTAATGCCGAGACTCGTAAGAACGTTCTCAAGTACGACGACGTCATGAACGATCAGCGTGCGGCCGTCTACAAGGAACGCCGGGAGATCCTGGAAGGCGAGGACCTCGCCGATTCGATCCAGTCCTACATGACCCAGGTCGTTGAGGACGTTGTCGCAGGGCACACGCTGGGCGATCCCACCGACTGGAGCCTGAACGAGCTGTGGACGGACATGAAGACCGTCTACCGCCCGTCCTTCACCACGGAGGAGCTCCTCGAGGACGTGGGGGCGAAGAACCGCCTGACCGTTGAGCGCCTTAACGCCGAGTTCGATGACGATATCCACGCCCAGTATGAGGAGAGGGAGGCCGAGTTCGGCGAGGAACAGATGAGAGAGATTGAACGTCGAGTTCTCCTCACCGTTCTTGACCGGAAGTGGCGCGAGCACCTCTACGAGATGGACTACCTGAAGGAAGGTATTGGTCTGCGTGCCATGGCGCAGCGCAACCCGCTTGTTGAGTACAAGCGGGAAGGCTACGACATGTTTAAGGCCATGTCCGTCTCCATTAAGGAAGAAACGGTTCGCTACCTCTTCGGCCTAAAGATGGCCTCCGATGACGAGCAGGTAGCAAAGGATGAGATCGCAGCCGTGGAGGCTGCGGACGAGACGGTTGCCATGGCGAAGCGCCAGGAAGCCGCCGATAAGGTCCTCTCGATTGAGCGCCCCAAGTCTCGCATGATGACCAATAAGGAAGAGACGTCAGGTCCCGCCCGCCCGGCGCCGGCCCAGCCCGGACAGAACCGGGCCCAGCGCCGCGCTGCTAAGAAGAAGCGCCGCTAGATCACGTCGAGGGCCTGAGCCCTCCAGCGGCCCCGATGCTCCGCCAGCCTCACTGCGCAGCCTCGGGGCCGATCTATGTTCCAAACGACCACGCTAGCTTCGCACACGCCCTCGGCAGGTTCGCACGTGATCGAATTGATGACGCGCGCCGGAAGGCTCTTCTTTGCCTTCACACGGGACCTAACGCCGGCACGTTGCGCTAGCTCCACGTAGAGCTGAGGCTCGAGCCAACGTTGAAGCTGCTGGACGGATCGATAGCCCGAAAGCACCTCGAAGGCGCCAAGCGCAATATTCTCGGCAATCTTTTGCGGATCCGGCAACGGACCTGAGACTCGCTCCTTCGGCGTTGGAGGAACAGGAAACTTGTCCTTTGGCTCGGGAGCCTCTCCTTTATTATTCATTTTTTAACCTCTATGTATCTTTAATCCACTAGTTCCGCTTTACGGGCAAGAACGATGTTTATATGATTATTAGCATCGTTAGCAAAGTGGACAACCGGTTAGAACCGGTCATGTGGATAAGAAAATGGGGCCACCGGTGGTGGCCCCATCGAGTTTGGCCAGGATTTAGTCCTGGCCCTGAACGCGACGTTTAGTAGCTTCGTATCCGTCTTCAATGTACTTATCGAGAATAGTCTGCTCGATACGCCATTGACCGCGCCCTCCAACCTGGATGGCGGGTAGAGTTCCGGAATGAATAAGTGATCGAACCTGTGCCGTCGAAACGTTAAGTGTCTCTGCGACATCGGCAATCGTCATAAATTTTGTGGCCATAATATGAGATCTCCGCTTCGTGATTTCCGTGCCCCTTAAGGTGCTAGAGCCTTGAGGAAACGAGAAGTAAGGGTTTCATTGCCATTCGTTGACCAGGACGGTGACCGAATGGCAATCGGATACTTAACAATACATCTTGTTAATACCAGAGTAAATTGTATGACATTCCGCTTTCAGGAATGGTTAAGGTTGCGCCGCGAATTGGTGGCGCGGCAACTCGATGGTGAAACGGTGTATGACATGCTCGAATCAAGACGCATTTTCTCGGCGATTAGTCTCGATGACCTCGAGAAAGCAGTGCTCGAGATCCCGAGTGGGCATGCTGTGACTCCAGGTGTGCGTGCTTTCTTCACTGAAGAAGACGATGAAGAACTCGATTTGATCGTTCAGCTTGCCGCTGCGGACGATCATCTCACTTCCGGTGCATATGTCCCATTTCGACTCGTGATTGCGTTTGATGGTGCGGCAGGATCTGCTGATGAAAACGAACCATCGCGCGTCTCAGTAGGTGGACAAGTCAGGTGGCGCGACGTCGCTGCCATCTTTGTAGACGAGGAGGCTTCCGCGGGTACGATCCTGTCGGCACGGAAGGGCGATGAAGATGCCTACAACGATTGTGCGGACCTCGACATGCTCTGGTACCACCCGAGTGAACGCCTGAAGCTTGCAGTTGAGCTTAAGCGCCGTCTCGCAACCTAGAAGTGCTGACGCCAATGACTAAGAGGTCTGTTCTGTGTCGGTTGGGGAAGCGCCTCGAAGGTTCCCAAGACTCTCTGCCTTTGGGAACCCTCGATGTGCTAGATGTGTGCGTTTAGGCGCGGGCTTCGCCCTCGCCGTCGGTGATGGAGTGGAGGAGGCCAAGGGCTTCCTCGTGGAGTAGACCGTTGGTCGCGAACGCGTTGCCGCCAGCCACGCCGGGCTCGCCATCAGCGGAAGTAAATGTGCCGCCCGCTTCGGTGACGATAGGGACCAGGGCCGCCATGTCGTACAGTTCGAGCTCTGGTTCGCAGGCAATATCGACTGCGCCCTCGGCGAGTAGCATGTAGGACCAGAAGTCGCCGTAGGCGCGGTTGCGCCAGCACTGTTCGGCGAGGCGAAGGAAGCCGCGGAGCTGACCGCGCTCCGCCCATCCGCTCATCGACGAGTAGGAGAGCGAAGCGTCTTCGACTTTCGACACCTGGGAGACCTGAAGCTGCTTTGCGTTGGTCCAGTTGCGGCCGGTGAAGGCACCGAGGCCCCTGGCGGCCCACCAGCGGCGGTGGAGTGCCGGGGCAGAGACGATCCCCATGACGATCTCGCCCTCTTCTTCGAGAGCAAGAAGCGTTGCCCAGACGGGGACTCCGCGGACGAAATTGCGGGTGCCGTCAATCGGGTCAATGATCCAGCGCCTGGCAGCGGTGCCGGTCTCGCCTTCCTCTTCTCCGAGGATCGCGTCACGCGAGCGAGAGCGGGACAGCATGGAGCGGATCTTCTGCTCGGCGGCAATGTCGATCTCTGTGACCTCGGTGTTGTCCGGCTTCGTTGAGACGGTGAAGTCCTGTGCCTGGAAGCGGGGCAGGGTCAGAGCATCGACCTGGTCGATGATGGCGGTGGCGAAGCTCAGGTCATCGCCCAATCGAGTTAGGGATTGCATGGCACCAACCCTACGTCAGTTGGGCGACGCGACGGGGGAGCGTCAGTATCGCGGACTCAGAATTGTTCGGCGTTATGGCGGGCCTCGAGAAGCCGCCTGTACGACTCGACGCGTTCCGCGGTTTGCTCCGTTGCGCTGTCGAGGCCGCACTCGGGTTCCGTCTCCGTGTGCGTACATCCCCTCGGGCATTCCTCAGCCAACGGAATGAGGTCGGGGAATGCTTCGAGAAGCATGTCGGGATCCACGTGGGCGAGCCCGAAGGAGCGGACGCCGGGGGTGTCGATGATGACGCCACCGTCGGCAAGGTCAAAGGCGATTGCTGACGAGGATGTGTGCCTTCCCCTCCCGGTCACTTCGTTGACCGATCCGGTGGCCCGCTCGGCGTCGGGTACCAGGGCGTTGATGAGGGTGGACTTGCCGACGCCCGAATGGCCAACGAGGACGGAGATGCTGCCGGCTACTTCGTTGGCAACGACGTCAACCCCGTCGGTCTGGCCCATTTCCTCATTGATCCACGTGGACAGAACTCTCATCTCCAAGTTCCGGTAGTGATCAAGGAGGGGAGTGGGGTCGGCAAGATCTGACTTCGTGAGGACGAGAATTGGTTCCATGCCGCCGTCGTATGCGGCAACGAGGCAACGGTCAATCATGCCGGTGCGCGGCTCTGGCTGGGCGAGTGCGGTAATGATGAGGAGCTTGTCGGCGTTGGCGACAATGACCCGCTCATTCCCGGCGGCCTCGCCCTCTTCCGCGGTTCTACGCAGTGTTGAGGTGCGCTCGAGGACCTTAACAATCCGTGCCAGGGTATCCTTGCGGCCGCTGGTGTCCCCGACAACGGCGACCCGGTCGCCGACGGCGATGGCGCCGCGGCCGAGTTCTCGTGCCTTGACGGAGACAACGGCGGTTCCCGACTCGTCGAGGACGAGATGGTAGCGGCCGCGATCCACGCGGTAGACCCGCGCCGTAAGCGCGTCATCGTAGTCGGGACGAATCTTTGTCCGGGGACGGGAACCGCGCCTGTTCGGGCGGATCCGGACCCGGGGATCATCCGTGCCCGTGTCCCTCATGTGACCAGGTTTGTCCACATGCCGGGGAAGTCCGGCATTGTTTTCGACGTGCAACCAATGTCGAGAACGGAGACGCCCTCGACGGCAAGGCCGAGGATAGCCCCGAATGTTGCCATCCGGTGGTCCTCGTATGAGTCGACGACTCCGCCGTGCATCGGCTTTGGCTCGATGTAGAGTCCGTTTGCCGTTTCGACGCAGACGCCGCCGAGTTTCGTGATCTCCGTCGAGATCGCAGCGAGTCGGTCCGTTTCGTGGCCCCGCAGGTGAGCGATGCCGGAAAGGCGGGAGGGTGTTTCAGCCAGCGCGGCAAGGGCCGCCACCGTGGGCGTGAGCTCGCCTGCCTCGTGCATATCCAACTCGACGCCCTTGAGTGTTTCTGGCCCGGTGATGGTGAGCGTGCCGTCCTCGAGCTCGGAGGTCGCTCCCATCTTCTCCAGGATGGGGACGATGAGAGCGCCGGCCTGGGTTGTTTCCGTCGGCCAGCGTGGTACCGAGACGCTTCCGCCGGTTGCCGCGGCGGCCGCAAGGAACGGGCTGGCGTTCGACAGGTCGGGTTCGATGACGACGGTGCCGGGGTTGAGCGGCCCGGGAGAAACGACCCAGCTGATCGGGCCTTCGAGGTTCTCGGTGATATCCGCGCCCGCGTTCCGCAGTGCCTCCACGGTCATGGAAATGTGCGGAAGGGAGGGCACCGCGGTGCCCGCGAGCTTGATGGTGAGGCCGCCCGGGAGCCGTGGTGCCAGAAGTAGCATGGCGCTGATGAACTGGGAGGAGCCGGATGCATCAACCGTGACTTCGTTGCCCGAGACGGGACCGGAGACCGTGAGGGGGAGGGTGCGGCCGCCGGGGCCGTTCCCTGCCGTGATGGTTGCTCCGAGCTGGTCAAGCGCATCGAGCAACGGCTCGATGGGGCGCGCGTACATAGCCTTATCGCCGTCGAAGCTGACGGGACCGTCGGCGAGGACGCCCACGGCCGCGAGAAAACGGAAGACGGTTCCCGCGAGGCCAACCTCAACGTGTGCGCTTTTCAGCGGCGCCGGGGTGATGTCGAGGGTGTCGCCGTCACCGTCGATTTGTACCCCCATGTTTTTCAGGGCCTCGATCATGAGGTCCGTGTCGCGGGAGCGCAAAGCGCCTTCGAGGCGCGAGGGGGAGTCGGCGAGGGCCGAGACAACAAGCTGTCGGGCGGTCATTGACTTCGAGCCCGGGACAGCAACGAGCCCGTGAACCGGTGATCCCGTGAAGGGGGCCGGCCACGGGTCGAGGTGGGAAGAATCTGAGGTCAGGACTTTGCCTTCTCCTTGGTCTTGGCGATCTTTTCTTCCAGTTTAGCCTTTTGCTCATCGAGGCGGTCCTCGTAGCTGTCGGCCAGCGCGTTGAGGTCTTCCTTGTGGCTACGGTGATTTTCAAGCTTCCAACCGAGCGAGGGCTTGCCGCGGCGGTCGCCAGCGACGGCAAGGGCGCCGCCGATGAGGCCGAGGGAGCCGACAAGTCCAGCCATGTGCTGCTTGCGCTCTTCCCCCTCGGAGAGCCACACGGGGTTCTTAACGGCCGCGAGGCCAACTTCGGTGGCGGCGAGGGTCAGGGCAGCAACGCGGGGCTTCTTACCGATTGCCATCCCGACACCGGCAGCGATGCGGACACCGCCGACAACGCGGGTCAGAACAGAGATTGTTCCGGGGTCGAGTGGACTCACTCCGAGCTGTTCGAGGGTCGGGTTAACTCTTTCGACGGTTTCGATGTGATCTTTGGGGTTGCGGACGGCGTCCACACCGGAGGCGATGAAGGGAACCGCCAGGAACGGGCGGGCAAGTGCTGTGATGATACTCATGAGTCTATTCTTTACTAGACCCGCCCAAAATTAAACCGGAAACGTCAATTCTGCTGAGAGGGGAGATTTCCGAGGGTGCGCAGCAGTGGTGCGTAGTGGGCATCAACCGCGGCTTCGTAGCCTTCAACATCTCCTGCTTCGGAAGCTAGAAGCATGTCGCGGTGGGCGCGGGCTGTGGCAATCATGGAGGTCTGGTCGCCTGCCGGCAGGTCCGGGAGCACCGCCATGTGAATGATCCACATGGCGCTCATGAGCTGCTCGACAAGCGCGTTACCAACGGACTGCATGAGTCCGCGGTGGAACGCGATGTCCTCATCCGGGAACGATTCTCCACGTTCGGCCTTTGCGATCATGACGTCGGTGATGCTGTGCAGTTCCTCGTGGCGGGTACCCTCCATGGACTCCACGATTTTGCGAGCCAGGCCCACGTCGAGGACTTCGCGGATCTCCACAACTTCCTTGAGGGAGGTGAAGTTATCGGTCCCCAGGGAAGCGCGGATAACGAGGGATTTGACGAGCGGCCGGAGGCTCATGTCGGACACGAAGGTGCCGCGGCCCTGGTGGACGGCGACAATGTCGAGTGCCTGAAGCTGGCGGAGTGCTTCGCGGACCGAGGAGCGGGATACGCCCAGGTCTTCGCACAGGCGGGCTTCGGTGGGAAGGGGATCGCCCGGTTTAAGCCCCTTGGAGATGATGTACTGCTCGATGACATCCATCGTCGCTTCGGCCCGGCTCGACTGGCTCAGCGTCCCTTCGCGCCGGGATTCGGGCATGAGGTGTGCGAGCTTCGCGGCTCTGTCGTATCTGTCGTTGGGAGACATGCTTTTGACCATGTGTTGGTGCCTCGTCTAGCTCTCTGTGCCGGCAGGGTCAGCGGCGCGGTTGTCTGATAAGTGGAATATATCGATAAAGTCGTGGATTGTGTTTTGAACTCGACGCCACGTCCGGGTCCCGGAGATCGACAGGGCGCTGTGGTAGGTGCCCTGCATGAGATGCAGTTCGATCTTCGCCCCCACGTCAGCGAGCGCCAGCGCCCATTCGATTCCCTCGTCTCTAAGGGGATCGACGGGGTTAACGAATACGAGAATTGGCGGGAAGTTCTCGCTCTCGACTCGGTCGATGAGGCGGGGTAGTTCGGAATGGTGTTGTCCGCCAAGGTAGCACTCCCAGGAGCGGAGCGCTTTCTCGTGGGACCACATTGGCCCGTTTGCGTAGGTTGTCATGGAACGGGTGCCGGCAAGCGGGTCGAGGGCTGGCTCTAGACAGATGAGGCCGGCGAGGGCCCTCCCGTCGTTGTCGAGGTGCCAGGCGGCCACCGTTTCCACCAGGCCCGATCCTGCCGAGTCGCCGTATAGGAAGATGGGAAGGTCCGGGAACTGCTGAATTGCCCAGGTGAGGCCCGACAGGCAGTCCTCCGGCGGTGTGGGGAAGGGATGCTCGGGTGCGAGCCGATAGTCGGGGGAAACGACGACCGCATTGAATTCGAGTGCCATCTCTGCGTTGCGCTGGTCGTCGTACCGTGCCCGGCCCGCCGTGTATCCGCCGCCGTGGATTGCGTAGATAAGGAATGTGGGCTGGTTGTCCGTTGGCCGCCAGACTCTTATCTCCATTTCTCCGGCACGACTCACGTGAAGAGCGGTTCCCGAAACGGCTACGTTTTGGTCCGCGAAGGTGTTTTCGTTCCTGGCGCGGGTGAGCGCCAGGTCCCACTCTGGGGACCAGGGTGCTTCGAGTGGCGGGCGTAGTTCGGGGTGAATGAAGGTCATGGATGCTCCTCGGTCCAGCGGGCGATGACGGGATCGACCGCCTGGTGGAAGGCGGCCGGGTTGTCCCGCCTCATGGTGTGGCGTAGCCCCGGCACGAACATCGTTGTCAGCGCGGGATTGGCCAAAGAATCGATGAGACGGAGTCCGTCTCTATTCAGGAGGGTGTCGTCACCATCCGAGGACAGCACGAGCGTGGGGACGGTCAGGTCCCCGAGCCACGTCTGCCATGGTTCGGTGTAGCCAACGGCGCCGGTAGCGACGAAGTCGAGATCGACGTTGAGCTTGGCTTGGAGCCAGCCGGCCAGTTCTGTCCTGGGCCAGAGGGGATAGTCCACGTTGATCGTGTCGATCGTTTCTCGTTCTCTGCCGACCATGTCGCCGATTCGCTTAGCCTCGGCCGGTCCGTTTGCTCGGTAACGGGCGGCTTGCTCGGTGGTGAGCCAAGCCGGGTCCTCGAGGATTAGGCCGGTAAACCACTCGGGATGATCGGCTGCCGCGCGGGACAGGAGAGCGGCTCCCATCGAGTGCCCAACGGCAGTTGCACGGCCGTACTTTGCTATGAAGGGAGCGATCGATTGTTCGAGCGCCAGCCGCGCCGCTTCGATCGGGTCCGCCAGGGTCTCTCCCGTGAAGGAGGGGGAATGTCCGTGCCCGAGGCTGTCGAAGGCGACAATCCGGTGGGTGGGGGAGAAGCGGTCGATCAGCTCATCGAGGGAGGCGGCGCTGTCCGTTACTCCGTGGCAGAGGATAAGGAGGCGCTTGCCGCATGCTCCGGCCTCGATCCGGGCGAGTATGTCACCCCTAGACCGAACGAACATGACACCTCCCATATATTCAACAGACAACTGATGATAGTGTAGAGCAGGATCGGTCAAACATCCACCCTTCCTTGTGCATTCGCGGAAAGGTCGACCTTGCTTCGCGGTGATTTTCGCACGTAATTTCGGCCATTTACCCGATTGAGACACGGGAAATTAACCAAATGGCTTGCATTAGCTTGTCAGACAACGTACCTTATTGTCATCAGATCGCTGAACAGACGTCTGACGAATTCTCAACGGAGAGGAATCAGTTATGAAAAGAGCACGCGGCAAGAGCCTCGTTGCCCTGACCGCAGCGCTTGCGCTTGGTCTTTCCGCCTGCGGTGGCGGGGGTAGCGACGATCCCACCGAAGATTCAAACGGTTCGAACGACACGTCCGACAACGGTGGCGACACCGGTGGTGACGGCGCCCCCTCGGGCGACATCACGGTTGGCGTGGCTTACGAAACCACCAACTACCACCCGTCGAACACGTCATCGGCACTCGCGATGGGCACCAACTGGCATGTTGTCGAGGGCCTGTACGAGTTCCACATGGAGGACTACACGACCTATGCTGCCCTCGCGGCCGATGAGGAGCTCGTCGAGGTGTCTGACACCGAGTACGAGGTGACTCTCCGCGATGGTGCTAAGTTCTCTGACGGCACCGACATTACGTCCGAGGATGTCGTAACCTCGTTTGAGCGTTCGACCGCCGAGGGCAACATTTACGCCACGATGCTGGACTTCATCGAGTCGGTCGAGGCGAAGGATGACCAGACGGTCACCATCACCACCAAGTACCCGTTCTCGCTCGTCAAGGAGCGTATCGCGGTCGTCAAGATCGTTCCCGCCGATGCAACGGATGAGGATCTGACCTCAATGCCGATTGGTTCGGGCCCCTGGAAGTACGAGACGATCTCGGACACCGAGGTCATCGCAGTTCCGAACGAGCACTACAACGGCGCATACCCGGCCGGTGGCGAACGCATGGTTTGGTCGGTCCTCAAGGACGACACCGCTCGCACCACCGCCGCACAGGACGGCACCATCCAGGTCATGGAGAACGTTCCCGCTGAGAACGTTGAGCTCCTCGAGAGCGCCGGCCTGACCGTCGAAGAGAAGCCCGGCTTCAACTTGCCGTTCATGCTCTTCAACACGAGCAAGGCTCCGTTCGATGACCCGCTGGTCCGCCAGGCATTCTTCTACGCGATTGACACCGAGAAGCTCGTTGCGAACGCCATGTCGGGCAAGGCTGTCCCCGCGACTTCCTTCCTGCCCGAGTCGCACCCGAACTACAACGAAGCTGAGGTCCAGTTCGACTACGACCCGGAGAAGGCGCGTGAGCTCCTTGCCGAAGCCGGAGCCGAGGATCTGTCGATCACGCTTCTGACGACCGACCACCCCTGGATCGAGAACCTTTCCCCGCAGATCCGTACCGACCTTGAGGCCGTTGGCATTACCGTCAGCGTCCAGGCCGAGGCGTCTGCATCGCTCTACTCGAACAACCTCGACGTTGATGACCCGACGTTTGACGTTGCTCTTGCCCCCGGTGACCCGTCGGTCTTTGGTCAGGACCCGGCCCTCCTCATCAACTGGTGGTTCGGTGACAACATCTGGACCACGCAGCGTTCCTTCTGGCAGGAGTCCGACATGGAGTCCTTCGAAGAGCTGCAGACCCTCGTCCTTGACGCGGTCCAGCTTTCCGGCGACGAGCAGCAGGAGAAGTGGAACGAAGCCCAGGATCTGATCTCCCGCGAGGTCCCGATCTACCCGCTGTTCCACCGCACCATGATCACGGCCTACAACGCCGATGAGCTTGAGGGAGTCGAGCCCATTGCCACGACCGGTATCGAGCTGGTCGGCGTGACCACCAAGTAGTACGCATCCGGTCGCGGTACCTACTTTCCGCGGCATACTCCATCGACATAGGAGGGGTGAGACGACCCCCGGTTGACTCGCCCCTCCTTTGTCATGCCCTCCAGAAAGCCCAGAAAAGCAAAGGCACAATGCTGTGAACAACCTTATTCGGCTCATTGGACGAAGACTCCTAGCCCTCCCGCTCATGGTGCTGGGTGTAACGCTTCTCGTCTTCTTCATCATGGCGCTCTCGCCGATCGACCCCGCATATGTGGCCTTCGGAGAAAACGCAACGCCCGAGCAGCTCGAAAACTACCGCATCGAGAACGGACTGTACGACCCGCTGATCGTCCAGTACTGGAACTATCTCGTCGGTATGGTTCAAGGCGACCTCGGCACCTACGGCGTCGGCACCGGCAACCTCGTTTCCGACAAAGTCTTTGCCGCGCTCCCCACCACTCTTGGACTCACGTTCTTCGGCCTTTTCCTCGCCGTGATCGTGGCGTTCCCCCTCGGCGTTCTCGCCGCCATCTACCGCGACAAATGGGTTGACCAGGTCATCCGCGTCGTATCGGTTGCCTGCCTCGCAACCCCGTCTTTCTGGCTTGCCATCATGCTGGTCCTCATCTTCATGGGAACCCTTCCCGTATCCGGTGCCCTGCCGGCCTTCTCCGAGGACCCTGGCGGATGGGTCCTGCGCATGCTGCTCCCGGCCCTTGCGCTCGCCGTCCCCGTCATTGGTCAGATGACCCGCGTTGTCCGTACCTCCATGGTTGAGGAACTGGACCGCGACTATGTCCGTACCGCACTCGGTGCCGGCATCCCCAAGCCCGTCGTCGTTGGCCGCAACGTCCTGCGCAACGCGCTGATCACGCCCGTCACGGTTCTTGGCCTGCGAGTCGGCTACCTCATGGGTGGCGCGGTCGTCATTGAAATTATCTTCTCGATCAACGGCATGGGACGCGTTCTTATCGACGGGATCACGAACAACTGGGTCATGGTCGTCCAGGGTGCAACCCTCGTCGTCGCCGTTGCCTTCATCATCGTGAACATCGTCGTCGACGTCCTCTATGTCCTCATCAATCCCCGGATTAGGGCGGTGTAACCCATGCGTAAAAACCTGACGAATAAGCTGTCGAAGCCCGGCATCAAGCTGCGCGGCTTCTCCCGGATGAACTGGGGATCGCGCATTGCGATCATTGTCCTCATCCTCGTTGCGCTGAGCGCGATATTTGCGCCCTTGCTGGCCCCGCACCCGCCGGAAGAAGTCTTCTACAAGGCACAGCCGCCGAGTGCCGAGCATCTCTTCGGAACCGACCACGTGGGCCGTGACGTCCTGTCCCGCCTGCTCTACGGTGGCCGCGCCTCCCTTCTCGTTGGCCTGTTCTCCACCCTGGTAGCTCTGCTCGCCGGTGCGATTGTCGGTTCGATTGCCGCCGTTGTCCGCAAGTGGCTGTCCGAGGTCATCATGAGGGTCATGGACGTCATCATGTCCATCCCCGGCATCGCCCTCGTCGCCGTTACCGTCGTTGTCTTCCAGGACCCGGCGCACCCGGAGCGCCTGACCTACGTCATCGTTGCCGCCATTGCCTTCGTTTACACCCCGCAGCTCACCCGTATCGTTCGCGCGAACGTCATGAGCGCGTACGGTGAGGACTACGTCAACGCGGTTGTCGTTTCCGGTGCACGTGCACCTTGGATCCTGATCCGCCACGTCGTCCGCAACACCGCGGCCCCGGTCCTCGTGTTCGCAACCGTCCTCGTTGCCGATGCGATCATCCTCGAAGCGTCCCTTACCTTCATTGGTGCCGGGCTTCAGGAAACAATGGTTCCCACGTGGGGTAACGTCCTCTCGGCCGCACAGCCCGGTGTTCTCCGTGGCGAGTGGTGGCAGGCCCTCTTCCCGGGCATCGCCATCATGATCACGGTCCTCTGCCTCAACATCCTGTCCGAGGGCATCACCGATGCCATGGTTGCCGCCCCCAAGGGCGCCATCCAGGACAAGCCCCGCTCCGATGTTGAGCGCGAAGCAGACCGCCTCCTCATCGACCCCGTCGCAGCCCACGAAGCGCAGAAGGATTCCCTCCAGGCCCGACTGGATGCCCTCCATGCTGTCGAGGCCGACCGATCCGACCGCTTCATCAAGAAGGCCGAAGGTCAGCCGCTCCTCGAGGTGAAGAACCTGTCGATCAGGTTCCCGCGCCACGGCGACGTCGCCGTTGTCGACAACGTGTCCTTCACCGTCCACTCGGGCGAAACCATGGGTCTTGTTGGCGAATCCGGCTGCGGTAAGTCGATCACCGCGCTGACGATCATGGGCCTGATAGATGAACGGGCTCAGCTGTCGGGCGAGATCCTCTACCAGGGCCGCGACCTGCTTGCCATGCCGGCGAAGGAACGTCAGTCGCTGCTCGGCCACGAGCTTGCCATGATCTACCAGGACGCCCTGTCGTCCCTCAACCCGGCGATGCTGATCTCCGCTCAGATGAAGCAGATGACGAAGCGCGGCGGCACCCGCACGGCGGAGGAACTTCTCGAGCTTGTGGGCCTCGACCCGAAGCGCACCCTCGAGTCGTACCCCCACGAGCTGTCCGGTGGCCAGCGCCAGCGCGTCCTCATCGCCATGGCACTGACCCGCGACCCGAAGCTCATCATTGCGGACGAGCCGACCACTGCCCTGGACGTCACCGTCCAGAAGCAGGTTATCGAGTTGCTGAACGAGCTTCGCAACAATCTTGGCTTCGCCATGGTGTTTGTGTCGCATGACCTGGCACTCGTTGCCGAGGTGGCGCACTCGATCACGGTCATGTACGCCGGCCAGGTTGTTGAGCAGGCCCCGACTTCGGAGCTTCTCACGAACCCGACCCACGAGTACACCCGCGGACTCCTCGGTTCCGTCCTCTCGATCGAATCCGGCAAGGGCCGCCTCCACCAGGTGCCCGGTACGGTTCCGTCCCCGAAGGACTTCCCCGCGGGTGACCGCTTCGCACCCCGTTCCTCCCACCCGGACGTTGGCTTGGACATCAAGCCGGTCCGCACCCAGGTGCCCGGAACGGACCACTACTACGCCGCACTTCCGGAAGGCGCGAAGCACGCGGCCGCCGCAACTGCCGTTCTCGAACGCGAGGATGGAAAGGACCAGTCGATGCTCGCGGAGGAAGCCATGAGGCCTGCCGCCTACGGCACTGATGACGAGCGTAGGGACGAGCTAGGAGAAGGTGAAAAGTAATGCCTGAGCAGAACCCCATCATTGAGCTCAAGGACGTGCACGTCACGTTCAAGACCCGCACCGGTTCCCTGTTCAACCCGAACAAGGTCCACGCCGTCGCAGGTGTTGACATGTCGGTCGTGTCCGGCCAGACCCTCGGTATTGTCGGCGAGTCCGGCTGTGGCAAGTCCACAACGGCGAACGTCATGTGCGGCCTCCAGCTGCCCTCCGCGGGAAGTGTGTTCTTCAAGGGCGAGGAGGTGACGAAGCGGTCCGCCGCCCAGCGCCGCAGGATTGGCCGCGTCGTCTCCGTTGTCTTCCAGGACCCCGCCACAGCACTGAACGCACGCATGGTCGTCAAGGAACAGCTCATTGACCCGCTCCGCGTCCACAAGGTCGGAACGAAGGGAGATCGCGAGGCAAGGGTCCGTGACCTGATCTCCATGGTTGGCCTGCCCGACTCCGTCATGGATGCTCTTCCGGGCCAGCTGTCCGGCGGTCAGCGTCAGCGCGTCGCTATCGCCCGCGCCCTCGCCATCAAACCCGATGCGATCATCGCGGACGAACCGACGTCGGCTCTCGACGTCTCCGTCCGTGCCCAGATCCTCAACCTGCTGGCGGACCTTAAGGCCGAGCTGGGCCTCGGCATGGTCTTCATTTCGCACGACATCCAAACCGTCCGATACATCTCCGACCGCATTGCGGTCATGAATGCCGGCAAGGTCGTCGAAGAAGGCCCAGCCTCCGACGTTCTCGCCAACCCGCAACACTCCTACACCAAGACCCTTCTCGGCGCAGCGCCCTCCCTGCTGCACCCCGCTTCCTAAGGAAAGTGACATGTCATCTCCCATCACCGGTGTCGTACCTCCGGTTATCACACCCCTCACCGAGGACCGTCGCTACGATGAGGCGTCTTCGGAGCGCAACATCAACCGGATGCTCGAAGCGGGCGTGCACGGCCTGTTCATTCTTGGCTCCTCGGGTGAAGCAGCCTTCACCGCCGATGCGGAACGCGAGCAGATCCTCGAATCCGCTATCCGCATCACCGCCGGCCGCGTCCCGGTCCTCGCGGGGGTTATCGACACCCAGTACTCCCGCGTCCTCCAGCACGTCCGCGTAGCAGAGAAGCTCGGAGCCGACGCGATCGTCGCAACCGCACCGTTCTACGCGCTTGGTGGCGTCGACCAGGTCGAGGAGCACTTCCGCGCGCTGCGCAGGGCAACTGACCTGCCGATCTTTGCGTACGACATCCCGGTCTGCGTCAACGGCGTCAAGCTGCCCCCGGCACTGCTTCTCCGCCTCGCCGAAGACGGCGTGATCCAAGGGGTCAAGGACTCCTCCGGTGACGACGTGTCCTTCCGCGCCCTCACGCTCGCAAACCGCAAGGCCACGAACAAGATGTCGCTGCTCACCGGCCACGAGGTGGTTGTCGACGGCGCGTACATGTCCGGTGCGGACGGCTCTGTCCCGGGTCTCGGCAACGTCGACCCGGCCGGCTATGTGCGGCAGTGGAATGCCTACCAAGCGGGCGACTGGAACGCGGTACGCGCCGAACAGGATCGTCTCGCCGACCTCATGACCATCGTTGGGGCAGCCCAGAACCTCCTCGGCTACGGCGCGGGCGTGGGCGCATTCAAGACGGCACTGAATCTGCTCGGTGTTATCGAGACGAACCAGATGCCGGAGCCTGTTCGCAGGCTCGCGGGGGCCGAGATCGATGCCGTTGCGGAGATCCTCGACCGGAACGGACTGCAAGCATCATGAGCACTCTGTCGATCGATATCGGCGGAACAAAGATCCGCGCGGGGCTTGTCGACGGCGGAGCCGTCACTGAAATGCAGTCTATTGAGACGGCACCCGGCCCCGGTGAAGACGAGATCATGCCGGCCATCATCCGGCTCGCGCAGAGCTACGACGGCGTCACGGATGTCGCCGTGGCCTCTGCCGGAGTCATTGTCGACGGTGTCGTCACCTCGGCAACCGACCTCATCCCGAACTGGGCGGGAACCAACATAGCCGCCGAGCTCGGCACCGCCCTTGATGTGCCCGTTACGGTCCTCGGGGACGTGCACGCCCACGGCGTGGGAGAGGCCACCTACGGGGTTGCCAAAGGCTACCCATCGTCCCTCACGGTCGCGGTAGGCACCGGCATCGGTGGGGCCTTCGTCGTGGACGGCAAGCCCATGATCGGTGAGCACGGAGTGGCTGGCCACGTTGGCCACATCAGCCACGGCGTAGCCGCAAACATTGAATGCTCGTGCGGCCGCTTCGGCCACATTGAGGCCATTGCCTCGGGCAGCGGCATGGCGGCGGCCTATGAGCGGGCAACCGGCGAACATCGGTCCGGTCCGGAAATGGACCAGGAGGCCATCGATAGGAAGAGCCCGGCCCTCAAGGTCCTGCATGACGGCGGATTTGCCCTCGGTGAAGTCATCGGCTCGCTGACGAACGCCCTTGATCCTGGGATCATTGTTGTCACGGGATCCGTGAGTCGAGCGGTAGATCCATGGTGGCAGGCTCTGCGCTGTGGCTTCGCCGCCGCCATCATGGACCCCGTGAACAAGACACCGCTGGTGAAAGGTGAGCTCGGTGACGAAGCTCCCCTGATTGGTGCGGCAGCCTACGCGAAGGTCAAGAATGCTTGAATCAATGAATAACCGTCTGGTCGTCTCCGTCCAGGCATATCCGGGCGAGCCGATGAGGGATCCGCGCACCATGGCACAGATCGCTTTGGCCGCCGAACTCGGCGGCGCAGCCGCTATCCGCTGCCAGGGGCTTGCCGACATTTCCGCCATCAAAGGCCAGGTATCGGTCCCCGTTATCGGCCTGTGGAAAGAGGGCTCCGAGGGTGTGTACATCACCCCGACCCTCCGCCACGCCCGTGCATGCTCAATGGCGGGGGCTGATATCGTCGCCATCGACGCCACCCGCCGGCCCCGCCCCGACGGTAGGACATACGCGGAAACCGTTGCTGCCCTGCACGATGAAGGCATTGTGGTCATGGCGGATTGCGGCTCGATTGGCGATGCCGAGATGGCCTACGAGGCCGGCTCCGACATTCTCTCCACAACCCTGTCCGGGTACACGGGTGAGAGGGAAAAGACAGCGGGACCTGACCTGGAATTGCTCCGTCAGATGGTCGAGCAGTTCGATCGACCGGTACTGTGTGAGGGCCGGGTCCACACTCCCGACCAGGCTCGCTCCGCGCTCGATGCCGGTGCGTGGTCGGTGGTTGTCGGCACGGGAATCACCCACCCAACATCGATCACATCCTGGTTTGTCCAGGCACTGGAAACTGGCAAGGAGTAGTACATGCGGATCATTATTCGCGAGAACGCCGAGGAGCTGTCGAAGATCGCAGCTCAGCAAATCATCGACGGTTATACGCCCGGCATGAGGCTCGGCGTCGCAACGGGCTCAACGCCCCTCGGGCTGTACAAGGCCCTGCGGGAAGCTCACGCCGCGGGTGACTTCTCCATGGCGGGAAGCTCGGCGTGGGCGCTCGACGAATACGTTGGCATCCCCGCGGATCATCCCGAACGCTACTTCAACGTGCTCCACACCGAACTTGTTAAAGATGGGGGAGTGGGCCTCTTCGAAGCAGACCTCCACACGCCCGACGGTGGAGCCGAAGACCCGAAGGCAGCCGCCAAGGAATACGATGCGGCAATCGCCCCTGGCGTTGACATTCAGATTCTCGGACTCGGTCGCAACGGCCACATCGGCTTCAACGAACCGGGCGGTGGTCTCGCCTCCAGGACCCACGTGGATGTCCTGACCGCCTCCACCCGCGAGGCTAACGCTCGCTTCTTCGACAACGACATGGATCGTGTCCCGACCTTCTGCGTCACCCAGGGGCTCGGCACCATCATGTCGGCAAAGAAGATCGTGCTCCTGGCCTTCGGGACCGATAAGGCGGAAGCAGTCGAGCAACTCATCGAAGGCGCGGTCAGCCAACTCTGGCCCGCCACCGTGTTGCAGCACCACGTTGATGTCACCGTCTACATCGACGAGGCGGCCGCCTCCCGCCTCGAACTGCTCGACTACTACCGTACGCTCGAACAGCTCTAAGGAGACCGCGGGCCGACACGATCACTCCGTGCGTGCCGGCCCGCCTCTCCCGAAATACCAAACACCAAAGATCACAACCGGCCACGAAGTCAGAACAGGCTGCAAGACCTGAGCTGGCCAACAAATCGAAACAGGTCAACGAATCTAAACAGACCACCACAGCTGAACGGGAAACGCAAAGATGCGGACAGAGAGCTATTCATGACAAATGAATAGCTTGAAGGCGGACCAGAGACGCTGGCTTATCAGCGGGGCAGAGGCCGCAAGGCCAGCCGAACAGTGGCCACCCGGTCACGAGGATAGTGGCCACCAGGCCAGCAAATGACTAATAGATAGACCGGCCGGATTGAGAAAGGGTAGTGTCGTGGAAAAGATTAACGCCACCGTGCTTGATGCTGCGGGGCACATCATCGGATCGAGCATCACGCTCGAAGACGGGGTGGTACGAAATGTTGTACCCCCGACGGAAGAACTCCGCGGCCCGTACTTCTTCCCCGGCTTTGTCGACATTCACTGTCACGGCGGTGGTGGCGCGTCGTTCCCCGACGACAACGACCGCGAATCAATCGAACGTGCGGCCCGCACCCACGCCCACGAGGGCACCACCCATCTCATCGCATCCCTTGTCTCCGCACTCGACCCCCTACCCGCAATCAAGGCACTGGCCGATGCCTGCGACGACGGGCTCCTGATCGGCATTCATCTCGAAGGCCCCTACGTGAGCCACGAGAAGGCGGGCGCCCAAAACCCCGCCGCCATTCGCGACATCAACCTCGACGAGCTGGCTACCTGGCTCGAGGCCGGGCGCGGCTGGATTAAAACAATGACCATCGCTCCCGAGAGGGAGCGTTCCGTGGAAGCGGCACAGCTTCTCCTTCAGCACGGTGCCGTCCCCTCATGGGGCCACACGGCGGCGTCCTCCCGGCAGACCTCCGAGGCAGTGTCGGCTACCTCGAAGATCGCGGGAGGGCTCCGCCCGGCCCAAACAGCCACCCACCTGTTTAACGCTATGCCGCCCCTCAACCACCGGTTCCCCGGCCCCGTCCGGGAACTCATGGACGCAGCGAAATACGGTGACCTCGTGGTCGAGATCATCGGCGACGGCGTGCATGTGGCAACCGAGCTAGTAGCCGACTGTCTCAACTATCTTGATGATCCGGTCGAACCGGGTGCCGCCCTTGTCACCGACGCTCTCGCATGTGCGGCGATGCCGAACGGCGACTACGTTCTCGGCGGACTAGCCGTCACCATGGTTGACGGCACGGCGAAGCTCACCGGCACCGACACGATCGCGGGAGGCGCCTCCACACTCGCAAGGCAAGTCATTAAGCTCCTCGACTATGGGGTGGATCCACGAGTGCTTGCACGGGCCACGATGCTTGCCCCCGCCAGGGCTATCAACATTGATCCACCGGCCTATCCGGCCCCCGGTAGGCCCCTGACGGGTGTGCTTATTGACGGCGCGGAGTTACGCGCGTGGCGTGACGGTGTCGAATACGGGAATGTTTAGAAACTCTTTGCCGTTCACCCCAGTGAACCAATAAAGGTAGTATGGGGAGAATGACAGAGGACGTTACCCGGGCACCGGGCGAAGAGACCGAGGAGGAGAGGCGCGAGCGTTTTGAGCGCGACGCGATCCCCTTCCTCGATCAGCTGTACGGTGCCGCGATGAGGCTTACCAGGAATCCGGCTGACGCCGAGGACCTCGTCCAGGAAACGTATGCGAAGGCGTACAGCTCCTTCCACCAGTTCAAAGCCGGGACGAACCTCAAAGCATGGATGTATCGGATCCTCAACAACACATTCATCTCCTCCTACCGGAAAAAGCAGCGAGAGCCGCAGAAGTACGACGCTGGCGAGCTGGAAGACTGGCAGATGCTCGAAGCATCCACCCATGAGTCGCGGGGGATGCGGAGCGCTGAAACCGAGGCCATGAGCGCCCTGCCGGACGAAGAAATCAAGGAAGCGCTCGCGGCGCTCCCGGAGGACCGCCGCATGGCGGTGTATCTGGCTGACGTCGAAGGATTTGCCTACAAGGAAATCGCCGCGATCCTCGAGATCCCGCTCGGAACAGTCATGTCCAGGCTCCACCGGGGCCGCTCCCAGCTCAGGGAGCTCCTGGCTCAGTACGCTGCCGACCGAGGATACGCCACGGAGAAGGTATGAAGAACGTAGATGATGTTGCCCGTGAACTGGGCGCCGACATTCCCGAATGCACCTGCGAAGAAGTACGTGACCACCTTTTCGAGCTCCTCGACAAGGAGATGGAAGAAGACGAGATGGGCAGGCTGAAGGCCCACGCCGAGTCCTGTCCCGATTGCACCGAGGCGACGGAAGCCGAAAAGCACATGCGGGAAGTTATCCGCCGTTCCTGCACCGAGTCCGCCCCGGAATCCCTGCGGGCGAAGGTCACCGGGCTGACACGTCGCTGATATCACTGTGGTCTGCCGCATTCGCATATAGGGGGCAAACCTCCGCCATGATAGAATGTCTGATGTTGTTTAACTGAGGAGGAACCATGTCACGTCGTGGTCGTAAGCGCAAGGATCGCCGCAAGAAGGCAGCCAATCACGGTAAGCGTCCAAACGCATAAGTAGTGTGGTGCATGGCCGTTCCCCGATTACGGGGTGCGGCCATGCGCATACCAAGCCGAATCTAAGCCCCTCGATCCATACCGTGGTTTTAGGGCGTGAAGGAGAGAAGTTGTCGACACCTGTTCCCGAGTTCGCTGGGAGAATTTCGCGTATTTCCCAGCAGCGTGCCCGCGTCTGGGGCCTCATGATGGACATGTGGAACGGTGATGAGGACTTCATCAAGGCCGTCCGCGAAGGCGAGTTTGGCGAGTTCGTTCGGGAACACTTTCAGGAAATCGGACAGGAATCCCTCGCGCACGGCGCACTCATGAGCCTCGACGTGTACTCCCGCGGCGCCCGCCGCCGCACATTCGAAGACGACCGGGATGCGTTCCTCGCCGATCATGGCAACCTGCTTGCAGACAAGCCCCACTACGACGGCCTGGAGGCCATGAGGGACCTGTGCCGTAAGGAATCGGCCGCATGGGCGGCAGGGGATCTCGATACGGGCAGGGACTGTCGGAAGGCCGAGTTCGAGCACCTCGAAGGTGGACTCGAAATGAACCTCGTCGAGCTCCTCAAGAACAATATCGAAGTCGCCAAGTCCCACGTATGGCGGACGCTCTCAAGGATCTTTCTTATCTTCCTTGCAACTGAGACCGGGCACCAGTCGTCGCTGGAAACGAAGTAGGTAACCAAGCGGACTGAGACAAGCCCGCACCAGAACTCAGGGCGGTCGAGCAGAGTCTCGGCCGCCTTTTCCAATCCTCAGCGGTGTCTGTTCCAGGAGTGCGGGATCAGTGCGAGACAGCTTTTGGCCTGTAGCTCCCAATGATTCCAAACAGCCGGTAAGGAAGGATCCCAGCGCGAAGGTGGAATCGTGACTCATAGGGCCTGTTGCCGGAGGCGTACCTGTACGCGGCTAAGCGGTGAGGCCCAGCCAGTGATGCCAGCCGTTGTGCAACACGAGCCAGGCAAGCAAGCCGTAGCCGGCCTGCTGGGGCGTGTAGGAGCCGGGCTGAGCCATGTCTGTCTGCCACTGATCGTGGGACGCAAGCGGATGGTACGTGTCAACGAACGTGACTCCGCGTCGGTCGGCAACATCGCGGTATGCGTTTGACAGTTCGCTCATCTGCTTTTCCGGGACGTCTGGGCGGGGTGGCGGCCCAACAACAAAGGCTGAGATGTGATGGCGCGTTGCCTGATCCAGAATGTTCGCCAGATTGAGCCGGGCCCGGACAAGCGAGATTCCATGGTCAATGTCGTGGGAACCCATGCCGACGACCAGTCGGTTGTCGGCCTCGGGGGATAGGCGCGGTACGACCTCTCCCTCCCAGCGGGCGGCTAGCTGCTGCGAATCCTCTCCCGGGATGGGTAGGACCATGGAGGTGAGGGGGATAGGGGAGTCGGTGCGTGCGAAGACGCGTCCCGTCCATCCCATGGCGCGGGCATCGCCGCGCCCGGCGACAATCTCGTCGCCGACGACCATGATCCTAAATTCGTCTGTGCTCACCTTCCCAAGTCTCTCACAAGGAACCGCCGGCAGCCCGTGGGCTGCCGGCGGAGTGTCAAGCTAAACTGCTGGTCTAGCCACTGAATGGGCTAGCGTGTGAACGCCTTGTCCATCAGTTCCTTGGCTTCCGCAACGTGGCGGACCGAGAGGCCCGTGGCGGGGGATGCGGCGGCGGGGCGTGAGATGAGGCGGACGGGGCCAACCTCCGGGAACACGTTGAGCGCCAGGAATGGCCATCCACCCTGGTTCGCCGGCTCGTCCTGGAGCCAGACCAGTTCGGCATCGCCGTACGGGGCGATGGCTTCCTTGATCTCCTCGGTCGGTGCTGGGTAGAACTGCTCGACGCGGATGATTGCGGTCTGGGTGTCCCCACGCTTTTCCCGCTGCTCGGCCAGGTCGTAGTAGACGCGGCCGGAGCACATGATGACCCGGTTAACCGCGTTCGGATCCAGGTTCTGGTCGACCTCGCCAATAACGGGCTTGAAGCCGCCTGCCGTGAAGTCCTCGATGCCGGACTTGGCGGCCTTGCGACGCAGAAGCTGCTTCGGGGTCATGACGATCAGCGGCTTCCGCGGGCGGCTGTAGGCCTGGGTGCGCAGGGCGTGGAAGTAGTTTGCCGGTGTCGACGGCTGGATGACGATCATGTTGTCGTCGGCGCACAGCTGGAGGAAGCGCTCGATCCTTGCGGAAGAGTGGTCCGGTCCCTGGCCCTCGTAGCCGTGGGGCAGAAGCATGACGAGCGACGATCTCTGGTTCCACTTCTGCTCGGCGGAGGACACGAATTCGTCGATGATGGTCTGGGCGCCGTTGGCGAAGTCCCCGAACTGCGCTTCCCAGAGAACGAGAGCATCTGGGCGTTCCACCGAGTAGCCGTATTCGAAGCCGAGAACAGCGAACTCCGACAGGGATGAGTCGTAGATCCAGAGCTTCGCCTGGTCTTCGGTCAGGTGACGGAGCGGTGTCCACTCGGCGCCCGTCGTCAGGTCGTGTGCCGTGGCGTGACGTTGAACGAAGGTGCCGCGGCGGGAATCCTGGCCGGACATGCGGACCGGGGTCTGCTCGATCAGGAGGGAGCCGAAGGCAATGAGCTCGGCGAAGCCCCAGTCGATGCCGCCCTCGTACGCCATCTTGTTGCGGCGTTCGAAGAGCTGCTCGATCTTCGGGTGAACGGTGAAGCCCTCCGGTGCACGGACGTGTGCTTCGCCGATTCGGGCGATGATTTCGGGGCTGGTTGCCGACGTCCACCCAACAATCGTGCCAGCATCCTCCTGCTGGGAGGTCGGCAGTTCGAGTCCCGCGACAGTGTCGACGTGCGGGTAGCCGTAACCGGTTTCCTTCTCCGATTCGCGCACCTCGTCGAAGGCTGCCGAGAGGATGTTGTGGAAGTCGGTTTCGAGCTCTTCGACCTGGGCGTCGGTGAGGGCGCCGCGGCCGAGAAGGGACTCGGTGTAGAGCTGACGCGGGGTGCGCTTCGACTCGATAAGGCCGTACATGACCGGCTGGGTCATCGACGGATCGTCGCCCTCGTTGTGTCCGCGCTTGCGGTAGCAGACCATGTCGATGATGACGTCCTTGTTGAACGTCTCCCGGTATTCGTAGGCGAGGCGTGCCACCTCGGTGACAGCTTCCGGATCATCACCGTTGACGTGGAAGATCGGGAGCTGCAGGCCCTTGGCGATATCGGTCGGGTAGTAGGAGGACCTGCCGGAAGCCGGTGAGGTCGTGAACCCGATCTGGTTGTTGACGATGATGTGAACCGTGCCGCCCGTGCGGTAGCCGCGCAGCTGGCTGTAGTTCAGCGTCTCGGTGACAACGCCCTGGCCGGAGAAGGCGGCGTCGCCGTGAATGAGGATCGGGAGGACGGAGAAGCCTTCCTCACCGAGGTCGATGCGGTCCTGCTTGGCGCGGACAACGCCCTCGAGAACGCCGTCTGCTGCTTCCAGGTGCGACGGGTTGGCTGCCAGGTAAACCTCGGTGGTGGAACCGGAGCGGGCCGTGTACGTGCCCTCCGTGCCGAGGTGGTACTTCACGTCGCCCGTGCCCTGCACGGAACGGGGATCCTGGGTGCCGTCGAACTCGGTGAAGACCTGACGGTAGGACTTGCCCGCGATGTTGGTGAGCACGTTGAGTCGGCCGCGGTGCGCCATGGCGATCGCGACCTCTTCGAGACCGGAGTCGGCCGCCGAGTCAAGGATTGCGTCGAGAAGCGGGATAAGGGACTCGCCACCCTCGAGGGAGAAGCGCTTCTGGCCGACGTACTTCGTCTGAAGGAACGTCTCGAAAGCCTCGGCTTCGTTGAGCTTCTTGAGGATCTGAAGGCGGTCCTCGCTGGTCAGTTCGGTGTGGGGCCGCTCGAGGCGCGCCTGGAACCATTCGCGCTGCGCCGGATCCTGAATGTGCATGTACTCGATGCCGACGTTGCGGCAGTACGATTCGCGGAGCTGGTCGATGATTTCCCGCAGGAGCAGATGCGAGGTGCCGGCAAAGCCGCCGGTCGGGAACGACCGGTCCAGATCCCACAGGGTTAGCCCGTACCGGGTGATGTCGAGGTCCGGGTGGCGCCTGTTGCGGTAGGCCAGCGGATCCGTGTCGGCAATGAGGTGGCCGCGGGAACGGTAGGCGTGGATGAGCTCGGCAATACGAGCTGGCTTACCCATCTCGCGCTTCGCGTCGTACTCGATGTCCTTCTGCCAGCGGACCGGCTCGTAAGGAACATGGAGCGCCGTGAAGACGCGGTCGTAGAATCCGTCCCGCCCGGTGAGCTTCTCTTCGAGTGCACGCAGGAACTCGCCGGAGGCGGCGCCCTGGATGATCCTGTGATCGTAGGTGGACGTCAGGGTGACGACGCGGGAGACCCCCAGGCGAGCAAGAGCCCGGTCGGATGACCCGGCGAACTCCGCCGGGTAGGTCATGGCGCCAACGCCAACAATCGTTCCCTGGCCGTTCATGAGACGGGGGATCGAGTGAACGGTTCCGATGCCACCCGGGTTCGTCAGGGTCGCCGTGGTCCGCTGGAAGTCCTCGACCCCGAGCTTATTGTCGCGGGCCTTCGAGACCAGCTCCTCGTAGGCGCTCCAGAACTGAACGAAGTCCATGGTCTCCGCGGCCTTAACCGAGGGAACGACAAGGGTGCGGGAACCATCGGGCTTCGGAAGGTCGATAGCCAGACCAAAGTTGACGTGTGCGGGCTCGTGCACCGCCGGCTTACCGTCCTCGGTCTGCGAATACGACTTGTTCATGTCGGGTACCTCGACGAGGGCCTCGACCATGGCGTAACCGATGAGGTGGGTGAACGACACCTTGCCGCCGCGACTGTTCTTCAGGTGGGTGTTGATCACCGCGCGGTTTTCGAACAGGACCTTCGCGGGAACGGCACGAACCGAGGTTGCGACGGGGATCCCGAGCGAGCTCTCCATGTTCGTGACGGTGCGGGCCGCTGCGCCGCGCAACTTCATTGTCGAATCCGCCCCCTCATCATCCGCTGGAGCGAGATCGTATGTCTCTGCATAGGGGGTTGTGGCGGGAGTGGCGACCACCGGCGGAGCCGGCGGCAGGTCCGATCGGACCTGGGACTGGTCGGAAGCGGACTTCCTATTGTCGGGCTCCTGCTGAGCCTTGCGAGCGGAAGCGCTTGCCTTGGGTGCGGTCTCCTTGGGAGCGGATTCGCTCGCCTGGGACTCGGGAGATGGCTGGGCCGGAACGCTTGCCTTGCGACCTTCCCTCTCCCAACGCCGGAACAGCTCGCGCCACTGCGGCTGTACGGCCGTACGATCCTGGAGGTAATTGGCGTATAGCTCGTCGATGAACCATTGATTAGCGCCGAAGTCCTCGTCCGGTCGTCTGCTATTGTCGGACACTTTTAGTCGCCCTACTTTCGAGGTGTATGAACAGCGGAACGTATCTAGTTTAGGTGACCTCTGTCGCAGACCACCCATTGGAGCGCGAAATTGACTCGGTTTTCCGCTCCTCAGGATTGGTTTTTGAGGCACCGTCAAGAGCCGGTCATGATTGCGTCTCACGAGATCCACACAAATGCCACATTCTGTTCTGCATGGAGTGCCTCGTGCGGGGCGTTTACAGAGGAGAGCGAGTGAGCGCGCAATCCTGAACTTGAGAGCCCGGCGGTGGGAGCGAGATAGCTTCTGCGCCAGCGTGGGACGTGGTTTGCCGAGAAGAAGCCGTGGAGCGACTTTGACTGGTTATCACGGCCGGTGCCACAGCACGGGGCAGGTCCACGGGGAGTGACGTGGTCCAACGTTGCTCGTAAGTGCCCGTAACGCACCCGGTAGGGCGCCAGGGCACGGTAGCATCAAGTCACTATGGACATACTCCTCCTCTTGTTCGGCGTAGTTCTGACTGCCGGAACGGCTGTTTTCGTCGCAGCCGAGTTCTCCCTTGTTGCCCTGGACCCCGGAACGATTGAGAAGAAGGCTGAGGACGGTGACCGGCGAGCCGCAGCTGCCCTCAAGGGCCTGAAGAAGCTTTCTCTCGAGCTCTCGTCCGCGCAGGTCGGCATCACCCTGACGACAATCCTGCTGGGATACACCTCCCAGCAGGCCCTTGCAAACCTCCTTGAAGGACCACTCCAGTCGGCGGGCATGGCGCTGGCAGCCGCAATCGGCCTCGCGGTCGTTATCTCCCTGATCGTCATCAACCTGTTCTCGATGCTCTTCGGCGAGCTGATTCCGAAGAACATGGCGCTCGCGGATCCGCTGTCCACGGCCGGCGTCGTTGCGCCAATCCAGGGTATGTTCACGACCTTGCTTCGACCCATTATCGTCGGCCTTAATTCGTCGGCGAACTGGATTATCCGCAAGTTTGGAATTGAGCCGGCGGAGGAGCTTTCCGGTGCTCGTTCAGCGACCGAGCTCGTGGCCCTCGTCCGGCGTAGCGCGAACATGGGAACCCTCGATATCTCAACCGCGCGTCTACTTACGCGCTCCATTGGTATTGGCCGCCTCACCGCTGTGGATGTCATGACGGACCGGGGACGCGTTGAGTGGATCGACCACAAGGCCAGCGCAGCTGATGTTATTTCGCTAGCGAGGAAGACCGGATTCTCCCGGTTCCCCGTTGTTGGCGACGACCTGGATGACATTCGCGGCTTCGTGAACCTCCGGAGCGCGATCTCGATTCCGTTCGAGAGGCGAGCCGATGTTCCCGTTACTTCCTCATCCCTCATGAAAGAGGTGGAGAGGGTTCCCGAGACGGTGGCTCTTGCACCCCTCCTCGTTCAGCTGCGCGACACGGGGCAGATGGCGGTGGTGCTCGACGAATACGGAGGCACCTCCGGGATCGTGACCCTCGAAGACTGCGTCGAAGAAATCGTAGGCGAGGTTGCCGACGAGCACGATCCGCGCAGGCTCCGCGCGCGGTTTTCAGCAGACGGCTGGTTGATTCCCGGCGATATGCGGCCCGATGAGCTTGCCCGCGAAGCCGGAATAAACGTTCCCGACGACGGACCCTTCGAAACGCTTGCCGGTTACATCATGACCGAGCTGGGCCGCCTGCCCGAGGTGGGGGACACGGTCGAAAGCGACGGCGTCTCCCTCACCGTTGAGAAGCTGGAAGGCCGACGTGTCGTCTCTATCAGAGCCCGCGCCCTCAACACGGAGGCGACGGAATGAGCACGACAACCGCCCTCATAGTTGGTTTGGTCCTCCTCGCGCTCAACGCGTTCTTCGTTGGCGCCGAGTTCGCGGTCATGTCCGCACGCAGGTCCCGGATTGAGCCGCTGGCCGATGCGGGATCAAAGTCGGCGAAGACAGTGCTGTGGGCGCTCGAGAACGTCACCCTCATGCTCGCCTCCTGCCAGCTCGGCGTGACGCTCTGTTCCACGTCCCTCGGTGCGGTTGCCGAACCGGCGATCGCCTCCGCCCTGATTGGGCCCTTCGAATCGCTCGGGATACCGAGCGCCGCAGCACATTCCGTGGCCTTCGTTATTGCCCTCGTCGTGGTCGTCTACCTGCACGTCGTCATCGGTGAAATGGTTCCAAAGAATCTGGCCGTGACCGTTCCCGAGAAGGCGGCTCTGATTCTTGCGCCGCCGCTCGTTCTGATCACGCGGATCTTCAAGCCAATTGTTGTTTCGCTTAACTGGCTTGCCAACCACATCATCAAACTGTTCGGATTCGAGCCGAAGGACGAGGTTGCCTCTGCCTTTACCGCAGACGAGGTGGCGTCAATTGTTGAGACCTCGCAGCGTGCCGGTGTTCTTGAAGATGAGATCGGCCTACTGTCCGGGGTGCTCGAGTTTTCCGACCTGACCGTTGCGGAGGTCATGGTGCCTCGCGACGAAGTGTTCACGGTAGGCACTGAAACCACCCCGGCGGATCTCGAAGAACTGGTAGCCCGAACCGGGTACTCCCGCTTTGTTGTGAAGGCAAACAACCGGGACTTCGTCGGATACCTCCACCTGAAAGACATCATCGGTGTGGTCGGAGCGTCGCGCGATATGCCGGTGGCGCCCTTCAAGATCCGTACCATGGCGTGCGTGCCGGGCGGAGACGAAGTCGAATCCGCTTTAGCCATCATGAAACGTGACGGAATTCACCTTGTGGAAGTTAAAGATGTGAACGGTGGTTCCATGGGCGTGCTATTCCTCGAAGACATCCTCGAAGAGCTGGTAGGAGAGGTCCGGGACTCGATGCAGCGCGATGCGTGAATAAGAACAGCCGAATTTCCGTGGCGAGAGGCGGGTGCTGACTGCCACAAAACTCGATATCATTTGTCTGGTAACGTTATCTATTCGTTACCTGTTGTTATCGATGTGAGAGTGAGTCCGTGGGAAAGCATTCTGCCCCGGTGCCGATCGAGCTAGTCGTCGCTGAAGAGTCGGCGCCTGCCGTGCCCGATAACGCCGAAAACCCTGTGCCAAGTGCCCCGGCTTTGGCCGAAGAGCCCGTATTTGTCGGACGCAGGAGAGCTCGCAGGCTCGCCGCCGCCAGTGCGAACAAGGTAGTAGAGGTCAGGTCGACGCTGGTCGAACAGCCCGCCCCGGTCTCAGCAAACGAACCTGCCGCCGCTTCGGTTGTGGGTGAAGAAGTTCCACGTGTGGAGGCGGAGCAATCCGCGCCGACCGTTCCCGGGCTTGCCGAAGGACCCCTGCAGTCTGTTGCCCAGAATAATGACCAGGCAGATGAACCTGACCCGACTGTTGCCGAGCCGGTCTCCCCAATGAGTGCTGACGAGCAGGCTGATCTTGTCGGTGAACAGCCCGTTGCTGTTACCCCGGAGATCACCTACGAGCCCGCGCTGGTCACTGAAGAGAGTCCGACAGAAAAGTTTGCCGCGGTTGAGATGCCAGATACTTCGGTTGTTTCCCGCGGTGAAGTTCGCAAGGCCAGGGATGCTGAGCGGACTGTAGCCAAGCGTCAAATGAGGGCGCGGGCCGTGGTTGCCGCCACCTCGTCGATGTTTGCCGGGCTCGGTGTTGCCACCGTTATTTCTGGAACCGGCCAGTCGGCTGCCGCCGTAACCGCCCATGTTCCGGTGACCTCTTCGCTTGGCGAAGCACCCGTTCCCGATGTCTCCGTTCCTTCCTCGTTAGCTGCGAGTGCGGATGCTTCGAGCATTGATCGGCTTCGGGGCGCACGTGAGGTTGCTGCTGAGGCCGAGGCTGAGCTCGCTGTGTGCCAGACGGCTGAATCTGCTAACGGCATGGTTGATGCATTAAGGGCACCCGCGAAGGATGCTTTGGTCATGCCGGTGAAGGAAAACGACTACCGTCTCTCGTCTGGGTATGGATGGCGTGTGATCCCGTTCGGCGGGGGATATCACAACCACCTTGGTTCCGACTTTGCTGCAGAGGCCGGAACTCCGATCTACGCGATTGCCGAGGGCACGGTCGAATATGTTGGCGTTGGTAAGGACGGTCGGTCCTCGAATCTCATCATCATCAAGCACGACGTGAATGGTGAAGTGTTCTGGTCCTGGTACGTCCACATGTACGACGACGGTCTGCACGTCACCGAGGGCGAGCAGGTTGAGGTTGGTCAGCACATTGCTGATGTCGGTAGCAACGGACGGTCGACCGGCCCGCACCTTCATCTCGAGATTCACACCGATGAAGAGGGAACCACGGTCAACCCGCTTGGCTTCCTGAGCGAGCGCGGTGCGGTTGATCTTTCTGAGCTCTGCTCCTAGCTCACCATCGAACCACCCGGTCGGTCGTGATCTCTTTGCGCTGATGGGACAATAGGTTCATGAGATCGTGGGAGCGTACAGATAAGCCGATTGTCCTCGCGCACCGGGGCGGTGCCGACGAATATCCGGAAAACTCCGTTCAAGCGTTCGAGGGGATGAGGGCTCAGGGTTTTAACTACATTGAAACCGATGCCCAAGCCACATCCGACGGTGTGCTCATCCTGATTCACGATCCGCTACTCGACCGCACGACGAATGGTTCCGGCGAAATCTCACAGGTTTCTTGGGCCGAGGTCAGCCAGCTTCGAGACGAGTCGGGACATGCGCCCATGACGGTCAAAGCCGCTCTCGATGGTTTCCCGGACATTGACTTCAATATCGATGCAAAGGTCGATGGCACGGTAGAACCCATGATTGAGCTCCTGCGATGCAGCGACTATCTCGATCAGGTACTGGTAGCCTCCTTCTCCGAAAAGAGGCTTCGCAGAATCCGCACAGCCGTACCCGGAGTGGCGACGAGCCTCGGGACAAGCGGTGTTGCCCGCCTTGTCTTGGCATCAATCCTTCCGAGCTTCCTGAGTGACTTGGTCATGAAGGCTGTGCCTGGACCGAGTGACGGTGCGGCGTGTGTGCAGATGCCAATGAATTTCCACGGGGTGCGGATTCTTAGTAAGAAGCTGATCGACATTGCTCACGGTCACGGACTTGCCGTTCATATCTGGACGATCAACGAAGTGAAGGACATGATCGAGATCCTCGACATGGGTGCCGACGGAATCATTACCGACCGGCCATCCCTCGCCAGAGAGTTGATTGAGAACCGAGACAAGCAGGCGCAGGAGCCGTGACATGCGAACGGCCCTGATCCTCGCAGTTTCGTGCGGTGACCAGGGCCGTGGGGCTGGTGCCCCGGATAGGATTCGAACCTACGACCTTCTGCTCCGGAGGCAGACGCTCTATCCCCTGAGCTACCGGGGCGCAATTCATGACTTTATCAGCACCCGGCGGCCCCGGGCTAACTGAAACCCTGTGAGACACCATGCATAGGGGGCGTCTTGGCACACATTTACATAGCAAAGATGATGGAGGAGCGGTACCGTCGCTAGACTGGTGACATGACTCCAGAAGAACTCAGCGCACTCATCGACTCCGTCCTTGCCGAGGCGGTAGCGGATGGTGCAGTGAACGTGTCCGCCGATGAGCTCCCCGCGGTCAAGGTGGAGCGCCCACGCAACCGAGATCATGGCGACTGGGCCACAAACGTTGCCATGCAGCTTGCAAAGAAGGCGGGCACGAACCCGCGCGACCTGGGGACCATTGTTGCTGAACGGCTCGCGACCAGGGACGGCATTGACGAGGCGACCGTGGCGGGGCCCGGCTTCGTCAACATCCGCCTGGCAGCCGGCGCCGCAGGCGAGCTTGCTCGCACGATTCTTAACGCCGGTCGCGAATATGGGCGAAGCAACTCCACGCCCGGTTCCGTCAACCTGGAGTTTGTTTCCGCGAACCCGACCGGTCCGATTCACCTCGGTGGCGTGCGGTGGGCGGCGGTTGGCGATTCCCTGGCGCGTCTTCTGGAGGCCGCAGGTTCGACCGTGACCCGCGAATACTACTTCAACGACCACGGCTCGCAGATCGACCGCTTCTCCGAGTCCCTCCTGGCTCGTGCGCGCGGTGAGGAAGCCCCCGAGAATGGCTATGGCGGCGCCTACATCACCGACATTGCAGAGCGCGTCATAGCCGGTTGCGCGCAGGCGGGGGAGCCCGATCCGCTGACCCTCCCGGACGATGAGGCGCAGGAAGTGTTCCGCTCCCGCGGTGTCGACCTCATGTTTGGGGAGATCAAGGAAGCCCTCGGCGACTTCGGCGTCAAGTTTGATGTCTACTTCCACGAGGACGCCCTCCACGAGTCAGGTGCCGTCAATCGTTCGATCGAGGTCCTCCGCGAGCGCGGTCATGTCTACGATAAGGACGGTGCTACCTGGATTGAGACGACAAAGTTTGGGGACGACAAGGACCGCGTTGTCATCAAGTCGGACGGTGGTGCCGCCTACTTCGCTGGCGATGTTGCCTACTACCTGGACAAGCGTGAGCGCGGTGCCGACCATGTCATCATCATGCTGGGTGCAGACCATCACGGGTACGTTGGCCGCATGTACGCCATGGCGCAGGCCTTCGGTGACACGGCTGGTGAACGGCAGAACATGGAGATTCTCATCGGTCAGATGGTGAACCTCGTGAAGGATGGTGAACCCGTTCGCATGTCCAAGCGTGCCGGCACAATCATCACCCTCGAAGACCTTGTTGATGCCGTTGGTGTCGACGCTGCTCGCTACTCGCTCGTCCGCTCTTCCGTTGACACGACCCTGGAGCTGGATCTTGACTTGCTGGCTTCCCGCACGAACGAGAACCCCGTGTACTACGTTCAGTACGCGCACGCTCGTACGCGTTCGGTTGCCAAGAACGCCGCCGAGCATGGCGTGGCCCGCGACGAATTCAACCCTGCCGCCCTCGACCACCCGGCCGACTCCTCCCTCCTGGGTGTTCTAGCTCAGTTCCCGGAGGTCGTTGCCCAGGGTGCAGCGCTACGTGAACCGCACCGTATTGCTCGCTACCTCGAGGAGCTCGCGGCCGCCTACCACACCTGGTACGGTCAGACCCGCGTCACCCCGCGTGCCGACGAAGAAGTAAACGAGGGGCACTCGGCGCGCCTGTGGCTCAACGACGCCACCACCCAGGTCCTCGCCAACGGCCTTGACCTTGTTGGTGTTTCTGCCCCGGAGCAGATGTAAATGTCGTTCGCCCCGCTTGCCTCAATCCCGGCTCCGGAGCCGGGCACCGGCCCCTGGCCCGCGAATCTCGCATGCACGGAGGGCAAGCTGACCCTCGCCGGTCACGCCCTGTCCGATCTGGCAGTCCGCGGCACCCCCGTCTATCTCGTTGACGAGGATGACATGAGGTCCCGCGCCCGTGCGTGGGTGGATGCTATCGGGGACGGCGATGTCTACTACGCCGGTAAATCCTTCCTCTCTCCGCTACTTGCAAGGTGGATGGTGGAGGAAGGTCTCTACATCGACACCGCGTCCGAAGGTGAGTTGCGCACCGCGCTCGCGGGTGGCGTTCCTGGAGAAAAGATCGGACTGCACGGCAATTCGAAGTCCGATGCTCTTCTTGAGCTCGCCCTCGAGAACAACGTGGGCCGAATCGTTGTTGACTCCCCGGGCGAAGTTGAACAGCTCGCAGACATTGCCAGCAGGCTTGGCAGGGTGGCTCCCTGCTTCGTTCGCGTGACAACCGGCGTCCACGCAGGCGGGCACGAGTTCATTGCAACTGCCCACGAGGACCAGAAGTTTGGTCTCTCGCTAGCCACGGGTGCGGCACGCGACGTTGTCACGGCAATTGCCAACCACCCGAACCTGTCGTTCCTTGGACTGCACTCCCACATCGGCTCCCAGATCCTCGATCCGGAAGGTTTTGCGGCAGCGGCTAGCGCCGTCATTGCTTTCGCCGGAGAGCTCACCCGCAATGGCATTGCCGTTCCCGAGGTTGACCTCGGCGGGGGCTACGGGATCCAGTACACAGGGGAGGACCCCCAGCCGGTTTCCGAGAAGCAGATGCTTGCCGGGATTCGCTCGGCTCTCGAGGCGGCCTGTGCCGCCGAGGGCATCGACGTGCCCCGGCTTTCTATAGAGCCCGGCCGTTCCATCTCCGGCCCTTCCGGAATGACTCTGTATACCGTCGGCGCCACGAAGGACGTCATGACGGACGATGGGGTACGCCGGTACGTGTCGGTTGATGGTGGGATGAGCGACAACATTCGTCCCGCCCTGTACGGCGCCGACTACACGGCACTCGTTGACCGAGTAACAGATGCTGAAGGCGTCCCGACCCGCGTGGTCGGCATGCACTGCGAATCCGGAGACATCGTTATCAAGGACGTGTCCCTGCCGGGCGATGTGTCTCGGGGAGACCTGCTCCTTGTCGCCGCCACCGGTGCCTACGGCAGGTCGATGGCCTCGAACTACAACATGATAAAGCGCGCCGGGGTGCTTGCCGTGTCCGACAGGGGGACGACCTGGCTTGTCCGCCCCGAAACCTGGGAAGATGTCCTCGGACTCTTTCCGGAGTTGTAACCCCGGGAACCACCCAGCCACCAATCGGAGGAAGAATGTCAGTCAAGATTGCCCTGCTCGGCTGCGGAACCGTGGGAACCGCGGTTGCCAAGATGCTGAAGGCACAGAGCAAGGACTTCGCTCAGCGTGCCGGTGATGAACTCGAACTCGTCGGCATCGGCGTGCGCAACATTGATGCGCCGCGCGACCCGGAGATCGACCGAACGCTCCTGACTGACGACCTCGAGGCACTGACAACAAAGGCCGATATCGTTATCGAGCTCATCGGTGGCATCGACCCCGCCCGCACGCTCGTTCTGGGCGCGATTAAGAACGGCGCTACCGTTGTCACCGGCAACAAGGCACTGCTTGCCGCCCATGGCCCCGAGATTTATGAGGCCGCCGCCGAAGCCGACGTCGACGTCTACTACGAAGCCGCCGTTGCCGGCGCCGTCCCCGTTGTGTACGGCCTGCGCGAATCCCTGGCGGGTGACCGGGTCGAGACCGTCATGGGAATCCTCAACGGCACCACGAACTTCATCCTTGACGAGATGGAAACCAACGGGATGTCCTTCGACGACGCCCTGAAACTCGCCCAGGACCTCGGCTACGCAGAAGCAGATCCGACCGCCGATGTTGACGGTCACGATGCTGCGGCGAAGATCGCGATCCTCGCCTCCCTTGCCTTCCACACGCGCGTCTCTATCGACAACGTTCCGACCACCGGTATCCGCTCGATCACCGCCGAGGATATTGCGGCCGCCAAGCGCGATGGCTTCGCCATCAAGCTCCTCGGCATTGCTCGCCGCCAGGAGGCCGGCATCGAGCTCAGCGTCGAACCGACCCTCGTGCCCCTCGACCATCCCCTCGCCTCCGTTCGCGGCTCCTTCAACTCGGTCGTCACCGAGTCCGCCGGCGCCGGTCGGCTCATGTTCTATGGCCGTGGAGCGGGTGGCGACCCCACCGCATCGGCCGTTCTCTCCGACGTTGTCGCCGGGGCCTCGCACCGCGTCTACGGCGGCCGGGCTCCCCGCGAGCTCACCTACGCAGACCTGCCGATCCTCACCCCGGAAGAGGGCACATCCTCGTTCCGAATCGAGTTTGAAATTGAGGACCGCACGGGCGTTCTCACGCAGCTGTCGGGTGCGCTCGCGGACAACAACGTGTCGATCTCGACCGTTCGCCAGAGCGCCGCCACCGAGTCGAGTGCACGCCTGACCGTGACAACGCACGAGGCACGCACAGCCGACGCAAAGTCGGCAATTGAAAAGATTAAGGCCGCAGACTATGTCAAGGACGTTCTGCAGGTCATGAGGGTGGAGGGCAACTGATGGCGCACCAGTGGCAGGGAGTAATCAATGAGTACCGCGACAGGCTCCCGTTCGAGGACAACGATCCGGTTGTGACCCTCTACGAGGGTGGCACGCCGCTCGTACCCGCACCCAAGCTGTCGAATCTTGTCGGAGCCGACGTTCACGTCAAGGTTGAGGGCATGAACCCGACCGGTTCCTTCAAGGACCGTGGCATGACTTCCGCTGTCTCCAAGGTGAAGGCCGACGGTACCGAAATCATTGCGTGCGCCTCGACCGGCAACACCTCCGCCTCCGCCGCGGCCTATGCCGTGGCAGCGGGTCTTGGATGTGCGGTTATTTTGCCGGCTGGCAAAATCGCTGCCGGCAAGCTCGCCCAGGCTATTGTCCACGGCGCACAGCTCGTAGCCGTTGACGGCAACTTCGATGACTGCCTGCGGATTACCCGCGAGCTGACCGAAATGCATCCCGTTGACCTCGTCAACTCCGTGAACCCGTACCGTCTCCAGGGCCAGAAGACAGCGGCTTTCGAGATCGTTGATGCTCTGGGCAAGGCTCCGGACATCCACGTCCTTCCCGTTGGCAACGCCGGAAACATCACGGCGTACTGGATGGGCTACAACGAATACGCGGGACGCACCACCCTCGCCTCGTTCGACGATTCGGCTCTCCATATGGAGAAGGTCGTCGACACGGTTCCGCAGATGTGGGGATACCAGGCGTGGGGAGCTGCTCCTCTTGTTCTCGGCCACCCCGTCGAAGACCCCGAGACGGTCGCCACTGCCATTCGCATCGGTAATCCCGCCTCCTGGAAGTACGCCGAAGAGGCCCGCGACTCCTCGGGCGGTTTCATCGATCGCGTCACCGACGGCGAGATCCTTGAAGCCCAGGCCGTTCTTGCGGCCGAGGTCGGCGTTTTTGTTGAGCCCGCCTCCGCAAGCTCCGTTGCTGGCCTTATCAAGGCCAGCAAGGCAGGAACCGTCCCCGAGGGCGCCACGATCGTGTGCACGGTAACCGGCAACGGTCTCAAGGACACGGTAACGGCACTCGAGGGTCGCAACATCGAGCCGGATGTCATCGAGCCTTCCGTCGCAGCGGCAGTCAAGGTTCTGGGACTCTAATGCGTCAGGTCACCGAGACTCTCCGAGTGCGGGTTCCCGCCACCTCCGGCAACCTCGGCCCGGGCTTCGACAGCTTGGGCATGGCGCACGGGATCTACGACGAAGTTGAAGCGACCCTCATCGCTGGCAAGACCACCGTCGAGATCCTGGGTGAAGGCCAGGGCGAGCTCCCGACCGACGAGTCCCACCTTGTCGTCAGGGCCCTGATGCGCGGTTTTGAGTTCGCCGGTCTGCCGCTCGCGGGCGTTCGGATGGTCTGCCGCAACGGCATCTCCCAGTCCAGAGGCCTCGGCTCCTCGGCCGCCGCAGTCGTCGCTGGCCTGACGCTTGCCGCCGGTTTCCTCGGACGCCCCGACCTGTTCACGAAGGAAGATGTCCTCACCCTCGCAACCGAGTTCGAAGGACATCCCGACAACGCCGCCCCCGCCGTCTATGGTGGGGCGGTCGTGTCCTGGTCAGAATCGGGACGATCCCACGCCGCCAGCCTTGACCTGCACCCGGAATTGCGGACAACGCTTCTTGTGCCCACGGATGTCCTCCCGACGTCGACCGCACGGGCGGCCCTTCCGACCTCCGTTCCGCACGTCGATGCGGCATTCAACGCATCACGCAGCGCGCTCCTCGTCCATGCGGTCGGCCACGATCTCGATCTTCTACACGAAGCGACCCGCGATCGTCTCCACCAGGAGTATCGCTCGAGTTCCATGCCGGCAACGGCCGAAGTGCTCGATGCCCTACGCTCGTCGGGATGGCCGGCGGTTATTTCCGGCGCCGGCCCCGCAATCCTTGTTCTCGACGAGCTCGACGCTCAGACCTGCCGAATTCTTGAGGCCCGCGGCTTTGCCGTCACCACCCCCGGAATTGGCGAGGGTGCACGAATCGTCGAAAGCTAGCGCTTTCACCATCTTCAATAGAACACGGTTAAGAACACTTTTAATAGGCAGAGCCCGGTCTTCACCATCTGAGGATCGGGCTCTCAACATACAAAGCGGCATTCCTGCAACGCTGAAAGAATGGTGCGTCACGAAACCCGACGCGACCTCACGTCTCTATGACGACAGCGACGTGTCAACAGACTGGAACGAGACAGCAAGTTTCCTTCGCGCACCGAGGCAATATATTTGAATTGCTGATGGAATATGCTCAACATTTACACCACCGTGCACGGGTTGATGCCGTTGCCTGACGTGTTGTACATCCTGGCTGGTCTGACATCCCGGCTGGTCTGACATCCTGGCCTGCGTGGGGAAGTGGGGCCGGTCGCTACTAGTCCACTCGGCGTCGCTCTGAACAGCACCTTCAAAGTCCCCGGTACCGATAGCAGTGCCCTCGGAGTTTGGTGTGATCTGGCTCGAATATGCCAAATCTTCTCATGACCTGATAGGCTGTCGCCAGCACCGATTGAAGTGCGATGCGGCTATGCCCTCGTATGGTGCCGTCCCCTCAGCGCTAGTTTTTGGGACATTGCAACTCTTATTTTCCTGATAGCGCTGAAAACCTACGTATCTCGCCCGCCTATCATGCGGGAATCGAGGAAGGAAACTAGTGAGCGAAAATTCCTCCGCTCCTCGCAAAGCGTTGACTGCTATGCGACTTGGCGAGCTCCAGGAGCTCGCGGCCGACATGGGGCTCAAGCTCGATGCCAAGGCCCGTCGCAATGACTTAATTACATCCATTAGGGAGGCTCGCGACTCCAAGAAGAGCACTACTCCCGCCAAGAAGACGGAATCTGCCTCGGCTGAAGAGAAGTCCGAGAAGAAGGCAGACCAGGCCGCCGAGAAGAAGGACGAGTCGAGCCCCGCGCCGACCCTGGATCTTCCCGTGCCCGCCGCCAAGGAATCCGCGCCCGCTGCCGATTCCGACGCTGAACTTCCCGAGGACAAGCTCGCCGCCCTTGAGGCCCTGGGCGAAGCTGCCTCCCGCAAGGCCGAAGAATCGCACCGCCGCGAGCGTACCGGCCGGGATGATCGTGGATCCCGAGCCTCCGATCGTGCTGAGCGCGCCGACCGCAGCGATCGTCAAGATCGCCGCGACAATGGCGATAATGATCAGAATGAGGGTGAGGGTGATGGTCGTCGCCGCCGCAACGATCGCCGCCGGGATCGCAACAACCGTAACCGTAACGATCGGGGTAATCGCCAGGATCGTAACGACCGCCAGGACCGTGGCGACCGCTCGGACCGCGACAACCAGCGGGGCCAGCGTTCAAACGACCAGGATTCGGACTTCAACGACCAGGTTCGGGATGGCGATGTCCTCCTGAAGGTCGCCGGCATCCTCGACATCGACGGCAACAACGCCTACCTGCGTACCGCCGGTTACCTGCCCGGCCCGAACGATGCCTACGTTTCACAGGCACTGATCAAGAAGAATCGCCTCCGTCGCGGCGATGCCATTGTCGGCGCCGTTCGTGACCTTGGTGAATCGTCCGGTCAGGGTAGGGGTGGCCGCCAGCGCCACAAGTTCAACCCCCTCGTCCAGATCGACTCGGTGAACGGCCTGACCCTCGAGGACCTTCTGAAGCGCCCCGAGTTCGGCAAGCTGACGCCGCTCTACCCGAACGAGATGCTTCGCATGGAGACGTCGCCAAAGGCGATCACTCCCCGCGTTATCGACCTTGTTGCCCCGATCGGCAAGGGTCAGCGTGGCCTCATCGTCTCCCCGCCGAAGGCTGGCAAGACGATGATCCTGCAGCAGATCGCGAACGCCATCGCTGTCAACAACCCCGATGTTCACCTCATGGTCGTTCTTGTTGACGAACGCCCGGAGGAAGTGACGGACATGCAGCGCATGGTCAAGGGCGAAGTTATTGCTTCGACCTTCGACCGTCCCGCCTCCGAGCACACCGTTGTTGCCGAGCTCGCCATTGAGCGTGCGAAGCGTCTCGTTGAGCTGGGCCAGGATGTTGTTGTTCTGCTCGACTCGATCACCCGCCTCGGCAGGGCCTACAACCTTGCGGCCCCGGCTTCGGGCAGGATCCTGTCCGGCGGTGTCGACGCCGGCGCTCTCTACCCGCCGAAGCGCTTCTTCGGTGCCGCTCGTAACGTTGAGAACGGCGGATCGCTCACGATCCTCGCATCCGCTCTTGTTGAGACCGGTTCGAAGATGGACGAAGTGATCTTTGAGGAATTTAAGGGCACCGGCAACATGGAGCTCCGACTTTCGCGTCAGCTCGCCGATCGCCGTATCTTCCCGGCCGTCGATGTCAACTCGTCGAGCACGCGCCGCGAGGAGTTGCTGTTCAGCCCCGAAGAGCTGAAGATTGTGTGGCAGCTGCGTCGTGCGCTGGGAACACTCGAGGTCCAGGAGGCCTCCGACTTCCTCCTCGGACGCCTGCGCAAGACCGAGTCGAATGGCGAGTTCCTCATGACCATCGCCAAGTCGATGCAGGGCGCCGGAAACTCTGGAGAGTAGTCTCACAGGCTCGCCCCTTGCGGGGCGGGCCACTCCGGCACGATAATTACCTGACGGCTTTCGGCTCACCGACCACGCGGACACGCGGATGATCTCGCGATCATTGGGTTGGACCCGGGGCATGAACGATCCAAGGAGAAAACTCATGAAGCAGGGAATCCACCCCGAATACGTTGTCACTGAGGTCACCTGCACCTGCGGCAACAAGTTCACGACACGCTCGACCGTGACGTCCGGAGAGATCCGCGCTGACGTCTGCTCGGCATGCCACCCCTTCTACACCGGCAAGCAGAAGATTCTCGACACCGGTGGTCGTGTGGCTCGCTTCGAGGCACGCTACGGCAAGCGGAAGAAGTAGCTTTTCACGGGGGCGCCGGCGAGAATACTCGCCGGCGCCTTCCGCATTAGTTTTGGTTTTCCCTTCAACTTTAGGATCCACCCATGCAGAACGAGTCAGTTCCCGCCCAGATGCTCACCGAGTTCCATCAGATTGAGGAACAGATGGCTAGCCCCGAGGTGCTGTCGAGCCCGGATAAGCTCCGGTCTCTGGGGCGTCGCTACTCGGAGCTGGGCCGGGTTGTACGGGTCTACCAGGAGTGGATGACCGCACGCGACGATTTCGCCGAGGCGAAGGAAATCGTTGAACTGGGCGGCGAGGATGGCGAACTGTTCGCCGATGAGCTCCCGGGCCTGGAAACAAAGTTTAACGAGCTCGACGAAGAGCTTCGTAACGTCCTGATCCCGCGCGACCCCGACGATTCGCGCGACGTCATTCTTGAAGTGAAGGCCGGCGAAGGCGGCGAAGAGTCCGCCCTCTTCGCTGGTGACCTGCTCCGCATGTACCTCCGCTTTGCTGAGCTCAAGGGATGGCAGCACCAGACACTGTCCGCCACTGAGTCGGACCTCGGCGGTTACAAGGTTATCCAGGTTGCCGTGAAGAGCCCCCAGCCGCCCGAGGACCCGGCCGATGGAGTGTGGGCCCACCTGAAGTACGAGGCGGGCGTGCACCGCGTGCAACGCGTGCCCGTCACCGAATCCCAGGGCCGCATCCACACCTCCGCCGCTGGCGTTCTTGTATTCCCCGAGGTGGATGACCCGGGCGAGGTCGAGATCGACCCGAACGACCTGCGCATCGACGTCTACCGCTCCTCCGGCCCCGGTGGTCAGTCGGTTAACACGACGGACTCCGCCGTCCGCATCACCCACGTGCCCACCGGCATCGTTGTCTCCATGCAGGACGAGAAGTCGCAGCACAAGAACAGGGACGCCGCCATGCGTGTCCTTCGTGCCCGCCTGCTAGCCGCACAGCAGGAAGCCGCAGCCGAAGAGGAGGCGGCCCAGCGCCGCAGCCAGGTCCGCACCGTGGACCGTTCGGAGCGCATCCGCACCTACAATTTCCCGGAAAACCGGATCTCCGATCACCGCACCGGCTTCAAGGCCTACAACCTTGATACCGTTCTCGGCGGAGAGCTCGGCCCCGTCATCGACTCCGCTCGCGAAATGGATGAGCGGGAGCGTCTCGAGAACGCGGGAGAATGACCCCCGCGGTACCCGGGGAAGAATCCTCGACGGGAAGTTTCCCGGGGCTCACGTGGCGGGCGCTCAGACTTCAGGCCCAGTCGATCCTCGCCGAGGCGGGGATCGAGTCGCCGCAGGCCGATGCTCGGTGGCTCGCCGAGCACGTTGCGGAAACCAGCCTCATCACGGCCCCCGAACCCACCGACCGGCAGGCAAAAGAGTACGAGAATCTCGTTGCGAAGAGGGCCGCTCGCATCCCGCTCCAGCACCTGACCGGAACCATGTACTTCCGGAACCTTGTTCTTCCCGCCGAGCCCGGGGTGTTCATTGTCCGTCCCGAGACAGAGCTGGTTGCAGGTAAAGCTATAGAAGCCGCCACGAAAGCTGGCCCTTCACCGCTTGTCGTCGACCTCTGCACCGGTTCCGGGGCCATCGCCATTTCCATTGCCGATGAAGTACCGGGCGCCCGGGTGGTTGCCGTGGAGCTCGATGACGTTGCCGTTGAGGCAGCGTCGCGCAATGCTATGCCGTACGGCGTTGAAGTCAGGCACGGCGATGCTCGGACTGTCTGCGACGATCTGCTTGGTCAGGTTGACGTTGTTGTCAGCAACCCACCGTACGTTCCTCCCTCTGAGGTTCCTCCCGAGGTTGGTCAAGATCCTTCCCGCGCCCTGTGGGGTGGGGGAGAAGATGGTCTCGAAATTCCCCGCGCCCTTGTTGCTCGTGCCCGCCAGCTTCTAAAGCCCGGAGGGGTGCTTGTTATGGAGCATGACGAAAACCAGGGAGAAGCTCTGGTCGAGTGTGCTCGCGAGTGGGGTATGACGGGAAGAACGGAGCCAGACCTGGCTGGCAGGCCGAGGTTTTTGTACGCGGTATGAGAAGCTAGTTCCCGTGGATATTCGTGACTGCACAACAGACTCAGGGGCCCTCGACGCCGCTTCGGTTGCCGTGTCGAACGGTAAGCTCATTGTCCTGCCGACCGACACGGTGTATGGAATCGGGGCGGACGCCTTCAACCCGGCAGCGGTGTCGAACCTTCTTGATGCGAAGGGCCGGGGACGTCAGATGCCGCCACCGGTTCTCGTAGGCACGAAGGAGACCGCCGAAGCCCTCGCGGAAAGCCTTCCCCAGGCCGCTCGCGACCTTATTGCGGAGTTCTGGCCGGGAGCGCTCACGATCATTGTGAAGGCTCAGCCTTCGCTTGCCTGGGACCTTGGTGAAACCGCCGGCACCGTTGCGCTTCGTATGCCGGACTCGGAAACGGCTCTTGCGCTCCTGCAACGGACCGGGCCCCTCGCAGTGTCCTCGGCCAACATTCACGCCCAGCCTGCGGCAACAACAATCGACGAAGCAACGGAGATGCTCGGCCAGTCCGTTGCGCTCTACCTGGACGGCGGCAAGGCCGACGGGGGAGTGGCCTCTACGATCGTTGACGTGACAAGCGAACCTGCGCGGATTCTCCGCCAGGGCGCCATTGAACGCGAGAAGATCGCGGCCCTCATTGAGCTCGAGGAGCTTCCAGGCAGCACCACGGATGAACCCGGTAGCGCTTCCGACGCTGCCAGCGGCGTGACCGAGGAAGCGGGAAGCACGGCCTCTGCGTCTGCCGAGGTAGTTTCTGAGACTGCCGATACCGATTCTCAGGATCCCACCGCGCCGTGAGAGTTTACCTCCTCGTCATGCTTATCGCGGCGGCGGTCACCTACCTCATGGTGCCCGTCGTCCGCCGTGTGGCACTGGCGACGGGGGCTATCACGCAGGTGCGTGACCGGGATGTTCACACGGTCCCAATCCCGCGCCTAGGTGGGCTCGCCATGCTCATTGGCTTGGCGGCAGCGTTCGCAGTAGCGAGCAGAATCCCCTATCTCAGCCAAGAGTTTGCTGCCGGTTCGGCGGCCTGGGGGATCCTTCTCGGTGCGGCACTCATGTGCCTGGTTGGCATTATTGACGACATCTGGGAGCTCGACTGGTACGCGAAGCTTGCCGGAGAGATCCTCGCCGCGGGTGTCATGGCGTGGCAGGGTGTCCAGTTCGTGTCCGTCCCCGTGTGGGGACTGACCGTGGGATCGACCCGGCTCACCCTGTTCCTCACGATCATCGTTGTCGTTATCGTCGCGAACGCCATCAACTTCATTGACGGCCTCGACGGTCTGGCGGCGGGCGTTGTCGGAATTGGTTCGGCCGCTTTCTTCATCTACACATACATGCTCACCAGGGAGTCATCCCCGGGAGACTACTCGTCGGTCGCCGTAGTGGTTGTCGCTGCGCTGGTCGGTATCTGTATTGGTTTCCTGCCGCACAACTACAATCCGGCAACGATCTTCATGGGTGACTCCGGTGCTCTCATGCTCGGCCTCGTCTGCGCCGCTGCCGGCATTGTCGTCACGGGACAGATCGATCCCGGCATTGCGACCAGCCGAACAATCCCGGCTTTCATGCCGATTATTCTGCCCATCGGGGTACTCCTCATCCCACTCTTAGATTTTATGTTCGCCGTGATGCGGAGGCTTGTCCGAGGCCAGTCCCCGTTCGCCGCCGATGCTGGGCACCTCCACCACAGGCTCCTGAGAGCCGGCAACTCCCACCGTGGAGCCGTGCAGGTCATTTACGTGTGGTCCGCCCTGTTCTCCTTCATTGCGGTCGGTCTTGCCTTCATGGATCCCGTTCTCGTTACCTCCCTGGCGGTCATTGGCCTTCTCGTGGCCATTGGTTACACGAGGTGGGAAATGAAAGGCGGGCTCGGTAAGTCATGATCGGAAAGTCCAAGAAGCAGCACGAGCCGGGTCATGTGCCGACCGCCGGTGAGCTCTACCGAGCGATTGCTGCCCGCACCGCAATCGGCTACCTGATCCTTGCCATCCTTGGGGGAGCGATCGGGTACGGGGTCGATGGCACGCCCGGCCTGTGGGGTGCTCTCCTCGGTGTCAGCATTGCAGGTACCGCGATGGGTCTCACTCTTGCGGTGATGATACTCACAGAGAAGCGCCCCGGTATCAACGATATGTCGGTGCTGCTTGGGGGATACCTGCTGAAAATTGCAATCCTTTTCGTCGTTTTTGTCAGTCTTCAGAGGTTTGATTTCTTCAACGAAACGGCTCTATTGCTAGGTTTTGTTGGCGCGGTTGTCGTCTCTCTTGCAGTCGATACAATCACCATTGCTCGGACGCGAGCATAGGACATACGTCCCGTAACTGTGGTCACGGGCTCACAATTTGCGAATCAAATCAGTTACCATGAATCTCGTCCGCAATGAGCTCAGCAGTTCTGTGTCGAACTGGCTAAGATGCTCAACCACCCACTCACTTTCTGGGGGCCATTCTGTTCGCAAACGCCTCGTTTGAGCTCGCAGCCCAGGCCGGGCGCCTCCGTCTCGCGGCGGAAGAATCCGGCTTCCATGCACCGACCATGGACGAGTTTTTCCCGGAGCCCTACCTCTTTGCTGGGACTCCGTTCGCGATTAACCGCATCATCATGGCGCGCCTTATTGCCGTCGCCGTTCTTGCGATTATCTGCATCCTGTACGCCAAGCGTGCAAAGCTCGTCCCGGGCCGTGCCCAGGCCGCCTTCGAATACATCCTCGACTTCATCCGCAAGTCGATCGGTTACGAAGTCCTCGGTGAGGAGAAGGCGGGCAAGTACCTGCCTGCTCTCGCCACGATGTTCCTCGGCATTCTGTTCATGAACATCACGGGTGTCATCCCAGGCCTGCACATCGCCTCGACATCGCTGATCGGTATGCCGATCATCTTTGCCCTGTTCGCCTACATCATGTTTATCGCGGCAGGCATCAAGGTTCATGGCGTCGGTGGCTACTTCAAGAGCCAGCTCATGCCCGCGGGAGTCCCGTGGCCGGTCTATATTCTGATGACCCCGATCGAGTTCCTCTCGAACTTCATCGTCCGCCCGGCAACTCTCGTTATTCGTCTTCTCGCCAATATGGTGGCGGGTCACCTCCTGCTCGTGCTCTGCTTCGCGGCAACGCACGCGCTGTACTTCTCGATGGGCGGCCTGACCGGCATCCTCGCTGGCTCCGTTACCCTCCTGGGTGGCATCGGTGTCGTCGTCTTCGAGATCCTCGTCGCAGGCCTCCAGGCCTACATCTTCGCTCTTCTCGCGGCAGTGTACATCTCGCTGTCGATTGAAGAGCACTGATACTTGGGTCAACCACTCAACAACAAAGGAAACAGGAAATTATGGATACAGTCGTCGGTAACATCGCGACCATCGGTTACGGCCTCGCTGCAACCGGCCCTGCAATCGGCATCGGCATGCTCGTCGCCAAGACGCAGGAAGCTTCTGCTCGTCAGCCCGAGATCAAGTCGTTCCTCCGCGTCAACATGTTCCTCGGCATGGCCTTCGTTGAGGCCCTCGGCCTGATCGGCTTCGCCGCTGGGTTCGTATTCTGATCATGAACAACAGCGCCGAGTGGTTCAACTGGGACCCCTCGCTGCTCGTTCCAGCCTCCTATGACCTCATCTGGGGCACGGTCGCATTCGTCATTGTTGCGTTCGTGGTCTACAAGAAGGCATGGCCGACCTTTATCGAGATGCTCGACGAGCGTCGTGAAAAGATCGAAGATGGGCTTCTGGCAGCCGAACGAGCACGAGAAGAAATCAAGGCAGAGCGCGAAGAGCTCGCCGATGAGGTGACGGCCGCCCGCAAAGACGCCGCCCGCATCCGCGAAGATGCTCAGGAGAACGCTAAGGCTATCGTCGCGGACGCGCGTTCCAAGGCGAATGTCGAGGCTCAGCGGATCGTCGATTCGGCACACCGCCAAATCGAGGTCGACCGCGCCGCTGCAGCGAACTCTCTCCGCACCGATGTCGGATCACTGGCCACCAACCTGGCCGGCCGCATCGTCGAGGCCAACGTTGCAGACCGCGAGATTTCTCGCCAGGTCGTCGACCGTTTCCTCGATGAGCTTGAAGCGACAACCCCCGCGAACACGGAGGCATAGATGAGACTGGCCAGCGAGCAGGCACTCGAGCGGGTTCTCCGCTCGTGGGAGGGCGTCGTCGCCAACCGACCGTCCGATGCGATCGGCTGGGCTGGCGAGATCTTCGCAGCCGGACGCGTCCTCGACACGTCATCGGCACTCCTCCGTTCCATCACCGACCCGTCGCGCCTTCCGCAGGCACGGGCCGACCTCGTCCATCACGTATTCGACGGCAAGGTCTCCGCGGAGATCGTCGAACTCCTGGCGGGACTGGCGCGCGAGCGCTTCTCCGTCGCGGAAGACTACCGGGAGGCCGTCACGGCATCCGGTGTCGAGACTCTCCTCATGTCGGCGCAGTTCCAGAACCGCCTCGACACGGTCGAGGAAGAGCTCTACCGGGCAACCGGTGTTCTCAAGGCGGAACGCGAACTGCGTCGGGCCCTGGAGGACTCCACGTCCGAGCTCGAACGCCGTCACGGACTCGTCACGCAGATCTTCGGCGACTGGGCTCCCGAAACCGTTGCACTCGTGAAGTTCGCGGTTTCTCGCAACGAGTCGGTTGTCCCGCAGCTGCAGCACTGGGTCGGTTCCGCCGGCCGCAGGAGCCAGCATCTCGTCGCGATTGTGACGGCAGCGCAGCCCCTGGACGCGGACCAGGAGGAGCGCCTCACGCGGATCCTCTCCCAGCGCTACGGGAAGCCCGTCGAGATCCACGTCGGAGTTGATCCCGCCATTGTTGGTGGCCTCCGCATCGTCATCGGCTCGGACGTCATCGACGGCTCGCTTGCCGCCCGAATCAACAACGTGAAGTCCGTTTTCACGGACTGACAGACCAACTGCGGTTACCCGCAAAAGAAAAGGAATATCAATGGCTGAGCTGACAATCCAGCCCGAGGACATCCGGGCAGCGCTCGACAGTTTCGTTAATAATTACGAACCTGGCGAAGCGGCCACGGAAGAAGTCGGTCACGTCACCATGACCGCTGACGGGATTGCCCGCGTCGAAGGCCTTCCCGGCGCCATGGCGAACGAACTTCTCCGTTTCCAGGATGGCACCGAGGGCCTGGCCATGAACCTCGAGGAACGCGAAATTGGTTGCGTTGTCCTCGGCGACTTCTCCGGCATCGAAGAGGGCCAGGAGGTCCGCCGCACCGGAGAGGTTCTCTCCGTCCCCGTTGGTGACGGCTACCTGGGCCGCGTCGTTGACCCCCTGGGTCAGCCGCTCGACGGTCAGGGAGAAATCACCGACATTGCTGGCCGCCGTGCGCTCGAGCTCCAGGCTCCCGGCGTTATGGCGAGGAAGTCGGTTCACGAGTCGCTCCAGACCGGCCTCAAGGCAATCGACGCGATGATCCCGATCGGGCGTGGACAGCGCCAGCTGATCATCGGTGACCGCCAGACCGGTAAGACGGCCGTCGCGATCGACACGATCCTCAACCAGAAGGAAAACTGGGAGTCGGGCGACCCGAACAAGCAGGTTCGCTGCATCTACGTTGCCGTTGGCCAAAAGGGTTCGACCATCGCTTCCGTGCGCGGCACCCTGGAGCGTGCAGGCGCCCTCGAGTACACGACGATCGTTGCTTCCCCGGCTTCCGACCCCGCAGGCTTCAAGTACCTTGCCCCCTACACCGGCTCGGCCATCGGCCAGCACTGGATGTACGAAGGCAAGCACGTCCTCATCATCTTTGATGACCTGTCGAAGCAGGCCGAGGCTTACCGTTCCGTTTCGCTTCTGCTCCGCCGCCCGCCGGGCCGCGAGGCTTACCCCGGCGACGTCTTCTACCTGCATTCGCGTCTCCTCGAGAGGTGCGCAAAGCTCTCGGATGATCTTGGCGGCGGTTCGATGACGGGTCTGCCGATCATCGAGACGAAGGCGAACGACGTGTCGGCATACATTCCGACGAACGTTATTTCCATTACCGACGGCCAGATCTTCCTCCAGTCGGACCTGTTCAACTCGAACCAGCGTCCTGCCGTTGACGTCGGTATCTCCGTGTCCCGCGTTGGTGGCGATGCCCAGATTAAGGCCATGAAGAAGGTCTCGGGCACGCTCAAGATCACGCTCGCTCAGTACCGCGCCCAGGAAGCGTTCGCGATGTTCGCGTCCGACCTGGATGCGACGACCCGCCGTCAGCTGACCCGTGGTGAGCGCCTCATGGAAATTCTCAAGCAACCCCAGTACACCCCCTATGCGATCGAGGATCAGGTTGCCTCGGTGTGGGCGGGTACGAACGGCTACCTTGACCCGATCCCGGTTAAGGCGATCCACGAGTTCGAAGCTGGTATGCTCGACTATCTCCGTCACAACACGACCGCACTGTCGGCGATCCGCGACACCGGCAAGCTGGAAGACGACACCGTCAACGAGCTACGCCGCGGTATCGAGGAGTTCCAGAAGGACTTCATTGCAGCCAAGGATGTTGTGACCGCAGAGGCTTCCGAGCCCGAGGCTGAGGAAGACGCCGAGAAGATCGTCCGCTCGAAGAGGGGCTGACAATGGCTGGTTCGCAGAGAGTATATAAGCAGAAGATCCGTGCAACGAAGACACTGGAAAAGGTCTTCCGCGCCATGGAGCTCATCGCTGCTTCGAGGATCGGAAAAGCGCGCCAGAAAGCGCAGGGCCAGGACCCGTACACTCTCGCGCTGATCCGGTCGATCGCCACGGTCGCTACGCACGCGTCCGACCTTGACCACCCCCTCGTCACGCCCCGAAACGACACGAACAAGGTCGCAATCCTTGTCGTCACCTCGGACAGGGGCATGGCGGGCGCCTACTCCTCGTCGGTTCTCCGCGAGGCCGAGGCTCGCCTCCAGTCGCTCCGCGATGAAGGTAAGGAACCCGTTCTCTACGTCTACGGACGCAGGGGCGAGTCCTACTTCAAGTTCCGCAAGGTAGAGATGGAGAGGGTATGGACGGGTTCGTCCGACAACCCGTCTCCGGAGACCGCTCAGGAGATCGCCGAGGAGATGCTGGAGCGTTTCCTCGCAGACGCTGAGGACGGCGGTGTAGCTGAGCTACACACCGTGTTCACGCGCTTCGAGTCGATGGTCAAGCAGGTTGTCCAGGTACGCCGCATGCTTCCCCTCGAGGTCGTTGAGGCCGAGGGCGAGGAAGGCGACACGGAGGAGTACCCCCTGTACGAGTTCGAGCCGTCCGCCAAGGACGTGTTCGACGCCCTCCTTCCGATGTACGTCTCGCAGCGTATCCACGCCGTGTTGCTCATGGCGGCAGCTTCCGAGCTTGCCTCCCGTCAGCAGGCGATGCACGCGGCCACGGATAACGCGAAGGAACTCATCGAGGACTACACGCGACTGGCCAACAACGCTCGCCAGGCCGAGATCACCACAGAAATTACCGAGCTCATCTCCGGCGCTGACGCGCTGGCGAACTCCTGATAGACCCCGGCCCCTGGCCAAGTGAAGGAAGAAAGAATGACTGCCACCACCGAGACGACGACGGAGACGGGCGTTGGCCGGATTGTCCGTGTCATCGGCGCCATCGTCGACGTCGAGTTTTCCCCGGACCAGCTCCCGGCACTCAATAACGCACTGACCACGACCCTGGACCTCACGGCACAGGGCGAGGGCGAGTCCGTGACGACGATGACCCTCGAGGTTGCTCAGCACCTCGGCGACAACATCGTCCGCACCGTTGCTCTCAAGCCGACCGACGGCCTTGTCCGCGGCGCCGAGGTGACCGACACGGGTGCACCGATTTCGGTTCCCGTTGGCGACGTCACGCTGGGACGCGTGTTCAACGTTACTGGCGACTGCCTCAACCTGGAAGAGGGCGAGACCCTCGAGGTGAACGAGCGTTGGCCGATTCACCGTAACCCTCCGCACTTTGACGAGCTCGAGGCGAAGACCCAGATGTTCGAGACCGGCATCAAGGTCATCGACCTTCTGACGCCGTACGTGCTCGGCGGTAAGATCGGCCTCTTCGGGGGCGCCGGCGTCGGCAAGACCGTCCTCATCCAGGAGATGATCCAGCGCGTGGCACAGGACCACGGCGGTGTCTCCGTGTTCGCCGGTGTTGGTGAGCGTACCCGTGAGGGCAACGACCTGATCGTGGAAATGGACGAGGCGGGCGTCTTCGACAAGACCGCACTTGTCTTCGGCCAGATGGATGAGCCCCCGGGCACGCGTCTGCGCGTTGCTCTCTCTGCTCTGACGATGGCGGAGTACTTCCGTGACGTCCAGAACCAGGAAGTGCTGCTCTTCATCGACAACATCTTCCGCTTCACCCAGGCCGGTTCCGAGGTTTCGACCCTGCTGGGCCGGATGCCGTCCGCCGTGGGCTACCAGCCCACCCTGGCTGACGAGATGGGTCAGCTCCAGGAGCGCATCACCTCCGTCCGCGGACACTCGATTACCTCGCTGCAGGCAATCTACGTTCCCGCTGACGACTACACCGACCCGGCCCCGGCCACGACGTTCGCGCACCTGGACGCTACGACCGAGCTCTCGCGTGACATTGCTTCGCGCGGCCTTTACCCGGCCGTGGACCCGCTGGCTTCCACCTCCCGTATTCTCGACCCGCAGTACGTGGGCCAGGCGCACTACGACGTGGCAACCCAGGTCAAGTCCATCCTCCAGAAGAACAAGGAGCTGCAGGACATCATCGCCATCCTTGGCGTCGATGAGCTCGGCGAAGAGGACAAGGTGACGGTGGCACGCGCTCGCCGTATCGAGCAGTACCTCTCCCAGAACACCTACACGGCCGTGAAGTTCACGGGCGTTGAGGGTTCGACGGTCCCGGTCGACGAGACCGTTGAGGCCTTCCGCAGGATCTGCGAGGGCGACTACGACCACGTTCCGGAGCAGGCGTTCTTCAACATCGGCGGCATCGAGGATCTCGAGCGTCGTGCACGAGAGCTCGAGGAAGAGAACCGATGAAGGTCGACATCGTCGCACGCTCCGGCGACGGCTGGCAGGGAGAGGCGAGCTCTGTCGTCGTCCCGGCCTTTGAGGGCGAGCTCGGCATCCTTGACGGACGCGAGCCTCTTCTTGCTGTCCTCCGAACCGGCACAGTACGGGTAGAATCGGGCTCAGGAGAGAAAACCTTCGAAGTTCCCCAGGGATTCGTCGTCGTTGACTCGAACGTCGTGACCATCGTTGTCGATGATTCGGGCGAAGGCGAACTTCACCTTGAGGAGCTCGACGACTAGAACGGAAAATCTATGAATGCCCCGGCTGTCATTTTGAGTGTGCTTGTCGCACTACTCTTTGTCGCCGGGGCATTTGTGTTTTGGGCGATGCTCCGCACCCGCGCCCTCTTCAACCGCGTCGGCTCATTCCCCTGCTCGGTCAGTAAGCCTGGCTCAAACGAGTGGAAGGCAGGTGTTGCGGTCTTCGGAGCGGAGTACCTCACCTGGTACAAGACCGGCTCCATCACCCGCAGGCCCTCCCTTTCCTTCTCGCGGCACCGCCTCAGCATTGTCGACTACCACCAGCGCAATGAAGCAGCAGGTACGGCGGTCGTGCACTTTGAGTGCAACGGTGAGGACTGGCTGTGGGCCATGACAAACAGCTCAGTTGCTGGTGTTGTGGGATGGATGGACGGAGCGAGCCCGGTCGAGGAACCCACGGGTATGTAGACTGGACGGCGTGCGTGTTGTCTTTGCAGAATGCTCCGTCGAATACTCCGGCCGGCTCGATGCCTATCTTGCTCGGGCCCCTCGGCTCATCATGATGAAGGCGGACGGTTCCGTTCTCATCCACTCCGACGGTGGCTCCTATAAGCCCCTGAACTGGATGAGTGCCCCGTGCACCCTGACGGAGGCTGAGCCATCCGAAGAAGAAGCCGAGATCGGAGTCGAGCAGGTCTGGCTTGTCGCCAACGCAAAAACGAACGATGCTCTCAACATCAAGGTCTTCAGCACCATCGAAGAGATGGAATACCAGCTGGGGGAGGACCCGGGCCTCGTGAAGGACGGTGTCGAAGCCCACCTGCAAGAGCTCCTAGCCGAACAGGTTGAGCTCGTTGGCCCCGGCACCCGCCTTATTCGGCGTGAGTTCCCCACCGCAATCGGACCGGTCGACCTCATGGTCAAGGACCGGGACGGTAAGCACGTGGCCATCGAGATCAAGCGCAGGGGCGAGATCGACGGCGTTGAGCAGCTTACCCGCTACCTCGAGCTCCTCAACCGCGATCCGCTTCTGGCACCCGTCTCGGGAGTCTTTGCTGCTCAGGAGATCAAGCCCCAGGCCCGGGTGCTGGCAGAGGACCGTGGGATCCGCTGCCTCGTCCTCGACTATGGCGCCATGAAGGGCACGGATAATGCGGAGGACAGGCTGTTCTAATGGGCAGGAAGTCTCGCAAGCGCCCCTACCACCAGGGTCACGTCCCACTCAACATGGACCGGATAACCGGGGGCGTTCGAACCGAAACGGGACCGGGTGGACTCACCTTTAACGTCCGCAACATTCCCTCCGGGCAAAAGGAATACCGCTGCCCCGGATGTCAGCAAATTATCGCCATCGGAACCCCCCACATCGTCGCCTGGACAGAGGAAACCCTCTGGGGTGCACAAGCTGGCCTCGAGGCACGTAGACACTGGCACAGTGCGTGCTGGCGAGCCAGAGACACCCGCGGCTATAGCTTCTAGCTTGACAAAGAAGCGGAGCGATGAGGCTCCAGACGAGCGGTCACCACAAAATGTATAACCGGCGAGAAGGCCGTCCAAGCATCGTGATCATCCACCCGGCGGCCTTCGCGTTCCCAAGAGTTTCATGCCCTTCGTTACCCGCGTTAGTTACCCAAACGTGGAAACCCATCGCCGGGAAGTCAACGAAAAATTCCCCGTGAGCAGTCTGAACTGCGTGCGCTTGTGCACGTCACCTAAAATTATGGCCTGCCTCAAGCATTCACTCACCGGGGCGCAGTCGTTACAGTGGTGCTATGACCTACCTCTCTTATCGGATGACGGGGAGCGGAACTCCGCTCCTTCTCCTTCATGCCATGCCCCTGGATTCGACCATGTATGACGAGGTGCGCGGTCACCTCGATACGGTTCTGACGGTCGATGCGCCGGGCTTTGGAAAGTCCCCATCCGGCTCAGAAATCGATAGCAAGTTCGGCGCAACGGCACCGAGCCTGGACACGTTGGCGGAGGCGGTTATTGCCGACCTGGAAGAGATGGGTATCGACAGAGTCTTTCTCGGCGGCCTCTCCATGGGTGGTGCGGTCGCCGTCAGCATCCTTGAGAAGGCCCCGGATCTCGTTGCTGGCCTGGTCCTTATGGATACCAATATTGGTGCGGACGCTCCCGAGGCCAGAGAGAAGCGTCTGGAAGCCGCCAACAAGGCCGACGATGGGGATGTGTCGAGCGTGTACGTCATGGCGGACACGATGACCTCTCCCGTCACCAAGGAAGCCCGCCCAGAGGTCTATGCCGATATTTCTCGCAGGCTCCACGAGGTTCAGGGACCATCGCTGGCCTGGATGCAGAGGGCAATGGCGGCACGCCCCGACCGTCGGCAGCTGATCGACACTCTCGACATCCCGCTGCTGCTCATCCGTGGCGAGGACGATGCCTCCTGCACGGCGGAGATGATGGAGGGGCTTGCTGGCAGATATCAGGGCTCGGCAACTGTCGCGACCATCACCAGCGCCGGACACTTCACAGCGCTCGAGACGCCCGGCGAACTTGCCGGACTGCTGTCGGAGTTCGTCTCGGGCAAATGACGCCCAGGCGGGCACCGGTTAATTTGACCAGCGCAGAACCGGAGCGACAGTTACCGGTAGATGGTCAGGCATCTCGTGTGGGTGAGCGGTCGCGCTTGTATTTGGAAATGAAGGAACGTCCCGGGAACTAATCCCGGGACGCCCCATGCTTCCTGCTATTTTTCTGCACCACGAACGTGGCCGTTGCGAGTGCCTATTGCTGTTCGGTCTCGTCCGCCAGATCGGTCAGCATCTTCTGCTGGTCCGAGCTGAGCAGTGACCTCATGTCCTCCAGGTAGGACGTGATGGAGTCGCGCTGGGCGGTGAGCTGCGCGACGTGCTCCTTGACGGAGTCGCGCTCGTTGCGAGCGGACTCGCGGGCCTCGGAGAGGATGGCGCCGGCCTGCGACCTGGCGTCGGAGAGGATTTCCTCGGCCTCTGCGGTCGCCTGGGCAACGCGCTGGGAAGCATCGGACTGGGACGTGGAGCGGAGCGTCTCAGCGCGGCTGACGGCCTCTGAGAGGCGCCTTTCAGCGTCGGCGGCCTTCTGCTCTGCCTCGGACACCATGGTGTTCATGAGTTCCCGCTGGGTTGCTTCCTCGGAGGCGAGCTTGTCGGCAGATTCCCTTGCCTCGGCGGTGAGGCGTTCCCGGTGGTCGGCCGACTCTTGGGAGACCCGCTTCTCGTGGTCGTTGCTTTCGCGGGCAATTCGGTCACGGTGCTCGGTGAGTTCGTTAGCGAGGCGCTCGTTGTGCGCCGAAGACTCGGACTGGATCTTCTCGCGGTGTGCGGCAAGCTCCTCGGCGAGGGTGCGTTCCTGCTCGGACCTGGCGCGAGCCAGTTCGTCCTCCGTGGAGGTGCGGAGTGTCCTCATCTCGGTTTCGGTCTTGGAGCGCAGATCGGCCGTGTAGTTCTGTGCTTCGGTGCGGAGCCTGTGGGCTTCGCGCTCTGCCGATGCAACCATTTCCTCGACCTTGACGCGGGCGTTGTCGAGCTCGGTTGACGCGGTGGCTGTAGCCGACTTGCGTTCATCCTCAGCATCCCGGCGTGCGGTGGCGAGCAATTCGGCAGCCTGCTTCTCGGCTGCCTCCGTCATGCTGTTTGACTGCTCGGTTGCTCGGTTCAGGGTTTTCTCGGCGTCAGCATTGGCCCGGGTGACGATATCGAGGGATTGTTCCTCCGTGGAACGCAGAAGGCGCTCCACCCGAGCACCGAGACCCGAGTAGGACGGTCTATCGTTCTCAGCGAGTTCACGGCGCGCCTCGGCGAGCTCGCCGGATAGCTTGAGCACCTCTGAGTCGAGCGTGGCCACCTGGGACCGTGTCTCGTTGAGAGAGGAGGTCAGCGAGTGCACCTTCTGATCGACCTGGGTCCGATCGTAGCCCCGCATGACAATCGGAAACTGTGTGTCCTCCATAGCATTCCTTTCGTTCGCCACCAGAGTACGCTGTGAAACTAAAAAGTCGGCACCAGTGTGAAACTGCGTACGCTCTACGCAAAAGACTACTTTATAAAATCGTTATACAACTATGCTTGAGCACTGATCATAGATCGAGGAGGAACAACGTGACGGAATGGAAGAAGATGAGGAAGCCGATATCGGCTCTCTTGCTCATCGTGGGCGTGGCACTCATCGTCGTAGGCGTCGGTTCCGCAACCTGGTGGAAGCCGAGCACGACAATTGTGGCGACAACCGAAGCTGAATCAGAGTCCGGAATTATCGTCACCGACCCGGGTGTTCTCGAGATGGTGAACGACACCGTGACCGTTGTTGCCAGGGCACCTGGCACGAACGTTGAGATGGTGGTTGCTTCCAGCAGCACGGCAAACATCTGGCTGGGTGACGACCCGCACGTGCGGGTCACGGGCCTGACCAACTGGGAGACCCTTTCCACCGAGGTTCCCGAGAATGATGCTGCTCCCGAAGATGACATCTCCGTTCAGGGCTCCGACCTGTTCAGCCCCGAGAACTTCCTGACAGGTGATGGCGCAGCCGAAATGCACTTCGTGGTTCCCGAAGGCGACTGGAGCCTGATTGCGGTCGGCGAGGACGGTACCACCCCGCAACTCACCATCACGTGGGAGCGCGAGGTCGATACCCCGCACGCAATCCCGCTCATCATCCTCGGCATCGTTATCTTTGCCGCGGGTAGCGCGCTCTTCCTCTTCGACACCCAGGTTCGTTCCATCGCCAAGAAGCGTGCCGAGAGCATCCAGCGCACCGAACGCAGGGACCGAGCCGATGCGACCGAAACGACCGTGATCCCCGCGATCAAGGTGGACGGTACGGAGCCCGTCGCTCCGGAACGCGACACGGTACGCGAAGCATCCGGCGGTTCCTACGGCGCCGGCATCCTCCCCGCCAGCCCCCGGGCTGAAGAGTTCCGCGCAGCAGAACTCGAGACTGAAGAGCCAGAGAATGAGCCGGTGATTGAGCCTGTGAATGAGGATGAGACAGCCAGCGATAGCGACGGTGAATCCGAGGTTGCAGGCAATGCTGAGGCCGCGCCTCACGCTGACTCGAACGAAACTGATGAGCTCGACGAGTCCGGTGATCGCGATCGCGATCACGTGGCAGAGGCAGAGCTCTCTGGCGAGTCAGATCAGGCTGAGGAGCTGGCCGGAGCCGAGACACAGGTTGATGACAAGGACGAGTCTGGCGAATCGTCCGACCAGGCCGAGTTGGTAGCTGACGAATCCGGTGACGCGGACGCGGTCACCGAAGAGGCTGTGTCGAACGAGAGCGACTTAGACGACAACTCTGATGAGAGCGATTCGGTCCAGGATGCTGAAGATCATGCCGGTGCGGATCCTAATGAAGTCCTCAGCGAGATTTCATCCTCCTCCCATGTTGAATCAGTAGAGTCCGAGGTGGAGGAGTCCGGTGCCTCTGACTCTGAGCAGGATGATGCTCAGGGATCGACGGACGAATCGGACAATGACGATGAACGGCGCGCGACCTCGGCACAGTGGCGCGAGCTGTGGGGCTTTGGCCCGAAGGAGTAATCATGACCGTATCGAGAAAATATTGGGCACTTGCTGCCGCGACCGCTCTGGTCCTGAGCGCATGCTCGAATGATGCCAACGAACTGCCGAGCCCGTCGGTCGAGACGCCGTCAGCTTCGGCAACGGATAACGGGGAGGGCACGGGCGAGCCTGTCGAAGGTGAGGAAACCGGTGGGGAAGAAGCCACCGATGACACCGTTGAGCAGGGCGAGAACCAGTCCCTACGTGCTGACCAGGTCCTGGAAGCTATCTCGGAGGCGCTTGACGTGGCCTACGAGGAGCGTTCGGTCGAGAACGTCATGGACAGGGTCACGGGTCCCGCACGCCGGACCATCGAGGCGGGCTTTGAGAACTCCGACCGGTTCGGCACGGAGGTTGAGCCAATCGCCATGACCGACGCGGATTCGACGTGGAGCATGTCGACAGACTTCCCTCGCGTTGCCATGGTGTTCACCGAGAACCCGGATACTGGCTCCAACCACCAGCTCGTTGTCCTCTCGCAGGTGGAGGGCCGCGAGAACTACAAGCTGTGGGGTTACGCCGACCTGGTGCCGGCCGATGCGGAAATCACCTTCGCAGCCGATACTCAGTCGATCGCCAAGGACGACAAGGAAGGAATCGCGGCTCCCGCGATCCAGGTTGTCACCGAATATGCTCAGCTACTGAGCGGCGACGAAACGAACGTGACGTTCGAAGGCGATTCGCTTGCTACCTCCCTCTCGGAGCAGCAGGAATCGATCTCGGAGTCACTCGGCGAAACCGGAACGGCGTCCGTTAACGCTGAGGCTCTCGACCACGGCCCGATGATCATGGCCACCGAGGACGGCGGCGCGGTCACGATGGGTTACTTCAACTACGATGTCGAAATTGACCGGACTTCGGCTGGCTCGACGATCACTGTTGGCGATGAACTTGCTCAATGGCTAACCGAAGAAGAAGATTCGACATACGATGTTCAGGGAACGCTCACATCGACGTACTCCGTCATGGTGGCGTTCTACATCCCGCCGCAGGGCGGTGGGAATGTCCAGGTGATCGCGACATCGAGCCCCGAGCTCATCGAGGTTGCCGACGACGAGTCCACGAACCCGGATGACGAATAGGAATTAACAATTGAGTGAGCCACTGAATATCCGTGGAGCAGTCGACCTGTCGGCGCTCGCCCCCGCCAAAGAGCAGGAGCGCATGAAGGCGCAGACAACGAACGAGAACGGCGAGCAGGTGATCCCGGGACCGTTCGTGCGCGACGTGACAATGGAGAGCGTGCAGTCGTTCCTCGAGCTGTCACTCCACGTGCCGCTCGTCGTGGTCTTCACTTCGCCCCGCTCCGAAGGTTCCCTGGCACTAGCCAAGACCCTCGAGTCGCAGATTCTGTCCCGCGGCGGCGCAATCGGCCTTGGCTTTGTCGACGCCGACTCCTCCCCGGAGATCGCCCAGGCCTTCCAGGTTCAGGCGGTCCCCACGACCCTTGCCGTCCTCGGCGGCAACCCCGTCCCGCTCTTCCAAGGCACCTTGGACGATGCTGACGTTGCCAAGGCGCTCGACAGCGTTCTCCAGGCCGCCGAGCAGCTGAGCGTGCACGGGAGGCTCGACGGCGACGAGGACGGTAGCCTGCCGGAACCGGAGCTCCCGCCCCACGTCAAGGAAGCAAACGAGGCGCTCTCCGCCGGTGACTTTGACAAGGCCCACGCCGCCTACTCAAAGGCACTCAAGGAGAACCCGGGCGACGAGGTAGCGAAGGTCGAACTGGCACGCGTTGAGCTTCTTCAGCGCGTCCAGGGATACGACGTTCAGTCGATCATGTCGACCGCGAAGGATGCTGACCTCACCGACGTTGATTTGCATCTGCAGGCCTCCGACATTGAGGTTGCTGCCAGCCGCCCCGAGTCGGCCTTCGGTCGTCTGCTCGCAGTCATCCGAGCGACCTCGGGCGATGATCGTGAGAAGGCACGCGAACGGATCGTCGCCCTGTTCAACATTGTTGGCGTCCACGACCCGCTCGTCACTGAGGTCCGCAAGCAGCTCGCCAGCGCACTCATGTAGCGCTGAGCTTGCTGGCGAGCCGCCTCAAGGCAAACTGCTAGCTCTCTTGCGTGAGCCAGACCGTCGTGTCGGCACCGATCGTGTTTGATATGGGCGATGATGACAGAAGCACCCGCCACCCGCTAGGGACGGGTGCTTCGTCGTTGAAGCAGGTCAGAACCCGAACATCACCGACCCGATAGTCGAGAACGGAACCTTCGGAGTGATCCTCGATCGTGGAGGTGCCGAGTTCCAGCTCTGGACGCAGGGCCAGTGCCTTCCTGAAGAAGGCAAGCGTGGAGTTGGGGTCGCTCTCCTGCACATCAACCGCAAACCGCTCCCAACCGTCCGGCTGAGGCAGCCAAGTGTCACCGGTAGGGGAGAAGCCCGCCCCGGGCTTTGTTGAGTCCCAGGGAAGGGGGATGCGGCAACCGTCTCGACCTGCTTCCTCGCCCTTCGTGCGACGGAACGTGGGGTCCTGCCTCGCCTCATCGGGCAGGGACGTGTGCTCGGGGAGCCCGAGCTCCTCACCGTTGTAGATGTAGGCGGAGCCTGGCAGAGCCAGCATCAATAGCTGAGCTGCCCGGGCGCGCTTCGAACCGAGCTCAAAATTGGGTTGGGGATCGGTAGCGTAGATGCCGTTGGGGCCCTTGCCGGTCTTCTCCAATCCCATCCGTGAAGCTACGCGAACCACGTCGTGGTTTGACAGCACCCACGTGGTGGGTGCGCCGACCCCGCCGTTCACCTCGTAGGACAGGTCGATGACCTCTCTCATTGCATCTGGTTCCCACGGGCTAGCAAGGAATGAAAAGTTGAAACACTGATGGAACTCGTCCTCGCGGACATAGAGAGATCTACGAGCATCGTCAGTCACCCACGCCTCGGCACACAGCATGCCGCCATAGGAGTCGACGATCTTGCGCCAATCACGGTAAATCTCGTGGACCTGGTCCCGATCCCACATGGGAGCGGGCGGAATATCGGTTTGGTCCCGGCCGGACACCATGTCCCAGTGGAACTGCCAGTCCGGAAGGCTCCGGTCCTTGATGAGGCCGTGAGCCACGTCGACACGGAAGCCTGCCACGCCGCGCTCCAGCCAGAACCGCAAGATTGATTCAAACTCCGTGCGAACCACCTGATTGTCCCAATCCAGGTCAGGTTGGGAGGAATCAAAGAGGTGCAGATACCACTGCCCATCTGCCACCCTCGTCCATGCGGGGCCGCCGAAGACACTCGTCCAATCCGTCGGAGGAATTTCGCCGTTCTCACCCCTGCCATCGCGGAACCAGTACAGGTCGCGGTAAGGGGAATCGGGGGAGGAGATCGCCTCCTGGAACCAGGGATGCTGATCCGATGTGTGATTCGGAACCAGGTCAACGATGATCTTGATGCCTAGCTCCGTGGCCTTCGCGATCATCTCATCGGCGTCCTTGAGCGAACCGAACAGTGGATCAATACCCCGGTAGTCAGAGACGTCGTAGCCGTGGTCCTTTTGAGGAGAGGGATAGAACGGGGAGATCCACACGGCATCCACCCCCAGCGACTTGAGGTAGGGGAGCTTCGAGGTGATCCCGGCTAGATCCCCGACCGGGCCGGAGGAGGACTTAAAGGATCTTGGATAGATCTGATAGATCACGGCGGAGCGCCACCACTCGTTAGCCACGCTGTTTCCCTTCGAAGATGTTGATGGTTCCTTCGAAGTATATGACCTGAGCGCGGCCGGTAGGGCGACGTTACAGAGGTAGCACCTGCCGAGAGCAACAGCACGGGCGAACAAAACACAGACGCCGGACGGACTGGAAGAGCCTGCCTAACCCCGCTAAGCAGGCTCGGTCAAGCAATGGCTAGAACTACGACTGGTTGGGTGCGGCCCCGGAGGACTCGCGTGTGATGAGCTCCGACTGGAAGGTGAAGGGAACCCGCGGCGGGTTACCGCCCTTCATCAAGTCCACCAGGGTATTAACTGCGGCGGATGAGATTTGGCGGACGGGCTGACGGTTGGAGGTCAGCGGCGGATCCGTGAATGCCATCAGGGGAGAGTCGTCGTAGCCAACGACCGAGACATCCTCGGGGACGCGAAGGCCCCTTTGGCGGATCTGACGGATCGCCCCGAGAACGAGAAGGTCGGAGCCGCAGATAATGCCGGTGACGCCAAGGTCAAGCATGGTGTCTGTTGCTCGGCCACCGCCCTCGACCGAGTAGTGGGAGTGCAGAACAGTCTGGTCCGTGTCGGGGCACATCTCCATCATCGCCTGACGGTAGCCCATCGCCATGTCCTGGGCGGGGCGGAACCGTTCTGGTCCCGTGATCAAGCCGATCGACCGGTGGCCCGAATGGTAGAGATGGCGAACCGAATCCTTCACCGCTCCAACGTCGTCGGAGGAAAAGTCCGGGACCCCAATGTTGGGGTTGCGGCCATTGATCGTCACGTAGGGGATCTGGCGCTCGCCCTCGTCCAAGTAGCGACGAACATCGTAATCAGACTCGTTAGCAACACCCGACAGGAAAATAACTCCCGAGACGTTCTGCTTGACCAGCATCTGCAGATACTTCTCCGTACCGCCAGCCGAGGAATGGGTGAGAAGGATCGGGGCGTAGTCCCGCAGACTCAGCTGATCGACCAGCTCCTGAATGTACTCGGGGGCACTGGGGGTGTTGAGATCGGGGGCAACAATGCCGACCCTGTCATCGCTACGGTCACGCAGAGCATCCGGTCGCTCATAGCCCAGCTCGTCAAGAGCCTGAAGAACCAACTGCTTGGTGCCCGTTGCAACCGTTGATTTTGCGTTGAGAACTCGCGATACCGTTGCGGTCGATACACCGGCCACGGCAGCAACGTCAGCCAGCCGAATCTTCTTCGTCATCAGTACTTTCCTTGTACGACAATAGGTTAGCTACCGGTAAATTGTAACGGATTGCAAGGGTCCATGTTGAAATATACGTCCTAGACCTGCGCGATTGTCGAGGAACGCTGGATGAGAGTTTTCGCAATGTAACTGTGAGGAATTGTTGCACCAGGAGTAAACGGTGTGACTGCAATTGTTTCCGCGGATATTGCTAGGCTGCGCTTATGGAGTCGTATGAAGAGGGTGCGTTGCCGTATGGCCTCTACGAGCTCGTTCGGTCGGCAAAGTTACCGAAGGACCGTTTCCCGGTCGATGCAAATGTCGAGTTTGAACCTGTTGAAGAAGCGGAACGAATTCGGATTTTGACCACCTATGTCGCGCAACGGCTTGAACACCGGCTCTTGGTCGCAGATAAGAGGGATCGAGTTGACCTGCTCAATCGTGCGCTTCAGGGGATCGATCCGGATGATCGTATTGAATGGGATGACGCCAAAGGAAAGTTTAGCCAGCTGGTGTCGCTCAGCCCGCCCGAGAAGAAAGCCCCGGTGCGACCTGGAACCGCGCTATCCGAGGTTTCCCTGCTCACGAACAATGCGAAAGAGCCGGCGCTAAACAAAGAGATCGCACGCGAACTGGCGAGCGCCGACCGCGTAGATCTTATCTGTTCATTCCTCAAGGTCAGCGGCGTGAACCTCATCCGTACGGCCCTTGAACAGCTTCGGGATCGTCGAGTTCCCGTCAGAATCGTCGCCACCACGTACATGGGCGCAACCGATGCTCGGGCGGTCAGCATGCTCCACGACCTCGGTGCCGAGGTGAAGATCAGCTACCAAAACATGTCCACTCGACTTCATGCGAAAGCCTGGCTATTTGAGCGCGACTCTGGATTCAGTACGGCGTACGTGGGTTCTTCCAACCTGTCGGCCGCGGCAATGACCGAGGGACTGGAATGGAACGTCAGGCTCTCCAGCATACTTACGCCGGGTGTTCTCAGTCAGTTCAGAGCCGCATTCGACGCATATTGGCAGGATCCCGAGTTCGTCACCTACGAGCCGGAACAGTTTGACGAGCTGGATCGCGCCCTGGAGCGGGCTCAGTCTGCCACCGGTAAAACAAAGCGCCTTGCGGCGATCGATACGTCGTTCCTCGATGTCTATCCGCGACCGCATCAGTCGATCATGCTTGATCACCTGAGTTCCGAACGGGCGCACGGCCGCCACCAGAACCTTGTCGTTGCCGCGACGGGCACGGGTAAAACAATCCTGTCGGCACTCGACTACCGAAACCTCCGGGAAGTACTGGAAGCACCCAGGCTGCTCTTCATTGCACACCGGCGAGAAATACTCGGACAGGCACGGTCTGCTTTCCGTGCCGTTTCGCGGCGTAACGACTTCGGGGAACTCCTCGTAGGTGGAATTCGACCAGAACGCTGGGAACATGTCTTTGCGTCGATCCAAACGCTGAGCGGCGATATCCTTCAGCAGATACCGCGGGAACACTTTGATGTTGTCATCGTCGATGAGTTCCACCACGCGAGCGCCAAAACCTACCGAAGGGTCATGGAATGGTTGCAACCGCGTGAACTCATTGGACTGACTGCAACACCAGAGCGTGGCGACGGTACCAATGTTGCCGATGAGTTCTTTGCCGGAAGAATCGCAACGGAGCTGCGCCTTTGGGATGCTCTCGATGCTGACCTGCTCGTTCCGTTCCACTACTTCGGAATATGGGATGAAACCGATCTGTCGGGGCTGGAGGTCAGGCAAGGCAACTATGAGTCTGCGGCACTCGAAACGATCTATACGGAAGGTGCCCAGGCAGAAGCCCGTCTGCGTGTCATTTTTGACGAGCTAGAAAAGAAGGTTGCCGACCCGCGTCGTATGAAAGCCCTGGGATTCTGCGCGACGAAGGCTCACGCGAACTTTATGGCAAAGAAGTTCAATGAAGCCAACATTCCCGCGGCCGTGCTACTGGGAGACCATGATGCTGAGGAGCGCTCCGTAACGATTCGGCGGTTGGTCGATGATAAGAATCCGCTTTCCATCATCTTCACCGTTGATATCTTCAATGAGGGTGTCGATATTCCAGAGCTAGACACGATCCTCATGCTCCGGCCAACCCAGTCACCCACGCTGTTTCAGCAGCAGCTCGGCCGAGGGCTACGTCGGGCTCCGAGGAAGGCTGTTCTCACGGTGCTCGACTTCGTGGGCAACCAGAATAAGCTCTTCCGCCTCGACACCAAGTACGTCATCTTCGCCCGCGACGGTCATCTGAAAGACACAGATATTAAGGACGAGTTTCCGGACTTGCCCGGGGGATGTGCGATCGTGCTTGATCGGGTCACGCAGGAGAGGATTTTTTCCAATATCAGGAGATCTCTTCAGGTGGGGACTGAGCCGCTGTTGCGGGAGGTTCGAGACTTCTTCGCAAAGCAAGAGCCGGGTGCGACGGCGCCGTTCCACCGGCTCGGTGACTTCCTGTCGAAGACGGGCCGGGACTTTGATCATCTCTACGGTCGCCCAGCAAAGACTAGTGTCGACGATAAGAAGTCGTCCGCAAAACGGACGTGGACCTATTTGACTGCATACTCGGGTGTGGAGCAAAACCTACACCAGCTGTTTACGCAGGAGGATTTCCTCGCTATCAACAACCGAATTCACGTCCTCCGGCACGTCAATGATGCTGTTAGGTCGGCTGGGTACCTTGAGCTACTGAGAGGCAGGGCCACCGAGGCGGACCTGAATATCTTTGAACGCAGGCTAGCGTGGATGCTCATCTTCTCGTTCTGGAACAACGGCAAATTTCCGTGGGGAGAAAGGAAGTTCTCCCTTGATGAGGCGCTTGCACTCCTGCGAAAGTATCCCAGCATCGCGGGTGAACTGGAGCAAATGTGGAACATCGTTGCTGACCGCGATAGGCAGGTGGCACGACCCGTTGCGAGCCTTGAGGGAGAATCGCCGCTCCTGACGCATGGGCACTACACCCGTGAAGAACTGTATGCCGGTCTTGGTATGCACGAGAAGGACACCAGGCCGACTCCGAACGCAACGCGGGAAGGTGTCATCGAATCGGCAGCGCTTGATGCGGTTGCTCTGCTCGTTACATTGGAGAAAACGGAGAAGCACTACACGCCCCAGACGATGTACAAGGACTATGCGGTAATGAGTAACGAATTTGCCTGGGACTCGCAGAACAACACCACGCCTGATAGTCGTAGGGGACAGATGTTTCAGGGCCAAGGCGATGATCTGAAACAGCCATTGCTCTTCGTGCGGCGCACAAAGACGAGCCGCGGGATCCCTGGGGCGGCGGAACCCTATACGTTCCTGGGCCCGGTGGCATACGTGAGCCACGAGGGCTCGCAACCCATGCACATCACGTGGCAACTAGAGAGATCGATGCCGGCAGAGCTGTTCCAGATCGCGAGAGCAGTTGCATAGCATCCGAAAACCTCTTGGTCCCCAGGTCAATGATGAGCTGTGAAGACCATCGGTAAATGAAGTCTGGGGCCCACGCAGGAAATTGCGTGGGCCCCAGACTTGAGCTTCAGTGAGATCTTCTCGCGCCGATTGCTAGATCGTCGTGATCTTGGTGGGCTTCAGCCAGACGGCTCCGAGCGGGGGAACGCGGAGGGCCGCGGACTGTGCCCTTCCGTTCCATCCAATCGGGTCGGTTTCGACGGTGCCGTTGGTGACGCCGGATCCTCCCCAAGCGAGGTCGTCTGTGTTAAGGACTTCCTCCCAGGTGCCGGAGAACGGCAGACCGACGCGGTAGTTCTCGTGGGGAGTGCCGGCGAAGTTGACGACGACAGCAAGCCAGTCCTTCTCATCCTTCGACTTGCGAATAAAGGAGAGGACGTTGTGATCGCCGTCCGAGACCTCGATCCACTCGAAACCGTGATTCGTGAAGTCATCGGACCAGAGAGCCGGGGTATCGAGGTAGACCTTGTTGAGCTCGGCGACAAGCGACATGACCTGGTCGTGGTTCTTGTTCTCGGTGAGCCACCAGTCAAGACCCTTCGACTCGTCCCATTCGCCGGTCTGCGCGAACTCCTGGCCCATGAAGATGAGCTGCTTACCGGGGTGGGCCCACTGGTAAGCGAACAGGGCACGGACACCGGCACGTTTCTGCCAGTCATCTCCCGGCATTTTCGAGTACAGGGAGCCTTTTCCGTGCACGACCTCGTCGTGGGAGAGGGGCAGCATGAACTGCTCGGAGAACGCGTACACGAGGGAGAACGTGATCTCGCCGTGGTGGTAGCGCCGGTTGATTGGCTCTTCCGCTAGGTAGCGCAGGGTGTCGTTCATCCAGCCCATGTTCCACTTGAGCCCGAAGCCGAGGCCGCCGTTCTCCGTCATGTTGGTGACGCCCGGCCACGAGGTGGACTCCTCTGCGATCATGAGAATGCCGGGGTGGTTGCGGTAGGCGGTTGCGTTTGTCTCCTGCATGAAGGAGATCGCTTCGAGGTTCTCGCGGCCGCCGTAGATGTTGGGGCTCCACTGGCCGTCTTCCCTCGAGTAGTCGAGGTAGAGAAGGGAAGCCACAGCATCGACTCGGATACCGTCAATGTGGTACTCGTCGATCCAGTACAGGGCGTTCGCTACCAGGAAGTTGCGTACCTCGTGGCGACCGTAGTTGAAAATCAGGGTTCCCCAGTCGGGGTGCTCGCCGCGGCGCGGATCCGGATCCTCGTAGAGATGAGTTCCATCGAAGTTGGCCAGTGCCCAGGCATCCTTCGGGAAGTGGGCAGGCACCCAGTCCATGATGACGCCGATGCCGGCGTTGTGGAGCTCGTTGATGAGGTAACGGAACTCGTCGGGCTCGCCGAAACGTGCCGTGGGCGCGTAGTAGGACGTCACCTGGTAACCCCAGGACGGCCCGTATGGGTGCTCCGCAATCGGCATGAGCTCAACGTGGGTGAAGCCCAAGTACTTGACGTGGCCGATGAGGTGCTCCGCGAGTTCCTCGAAGTTCAGGTCCTGACGCCACGATCCGAGGTGAACCTCGTAGATCGAAATGGGGCCCTCGAGCGGGTTGGTCGTCTCGCGCTTAGTAATCCACTTGCCGTCATCCCACTTGAAGCGGGCCTTCGTGATGACAGAGGCGGTCAGCGGCGGTTTCTCGGTGCGGCGTGCCATTGGGTCGGCCTTCTGATGCCAGGAGCCGTCCTGGTACTGAATCTCGTACTTGTAGGCCTGACCTTCGGCAGCATCGGGGATAAACAGCTCCCAGACACCGGAGGCGCCCAGAGAACGCATGGCGTGAGCCTTCCCGTTCCAATGGTTGAAGTCGCCAACGACGCGGACCGCGCGAGCATTCGGTGCCCATACGGAGAACGAGGTTCCGCTCGTGGTTCCGAGGACGGACTCGTACTCCTTCAGGTGGGAGCCGAAAACGCGCCATAGCTCTTCGTGTCGACCCTCTCCGAACAGGTAGAGGTCGAGCTCTCCCACGGTGGGAAGGAAACGGTAGGGATCATCCGTGGTGGTAACAAGGTCTTCCGAATATTCGGCGCGCACGCGATAGTCCGGGATCTCCGTGCCCGGTACAACGGCCACCCAGACCCCGTTGTACTCGTGGGCCGCTTCGTACTCGCGATCCTCCGTCACAATCGTGACCCCGGTGGCGAGATGACGGATAACGCGGATGGTTACGGAATCTTCCCCAAGGTGGGGTCCGAGAACATCGTGCGGTGCGTGATAGTCCCCGTAGGCGACTGCCGCAAGATTGTCCTGCGAAACTTCTACTGGCTCTAATTCCATGATGACCTCTTTCACCTGATGTTCTAAGGCTAGCCCGTCAAGGTCACCCTCGGAGGGCGAATCCGGCACAGGGTTGCCGTTTTTGTGATGTCCTAGTTTATCCCCGGAACCGTTCGTGGTCGCGCCGAGCGGAGCATCATTGCTGACCGGTGCGACCGGAGAAACGAGCGCGGGGGAAATGCTCTGTTCGTTGTCTTCACATGCTGAGTCTTCAGCGTCCGTCGCATGCTCTGAGATTTCGCCAGCAGAATGCTTCCCCGATGGACCGGAGCGCTCCCGCGCTGGTCCATCGGAGTTGGTGCCAGCAGTTGTTACACCTCGATCTGCGCTCGCGGCCCGATGCTTGTCTGCAACGTCCTGACGCTTGACTCTCGCGTCCTGATGTTCGCCGGTAGCCGTGGTAGCGGCGGTTACTGCGGGGATGTCAGACCGGTTGAGAATGGCGTTCACCCCGGATACCGGGACGTCGACCCAGGAGGGGCGGTGAGCCACCTCGTAGGAGACTTCGTAAAGGGCCTTGTCAAGCTCAAGTGCGGTCAGGAGTGCCTCGGTGCCCGCGGGGATCTCGCCGTAGCCATCAAGGAATGCTGACTGAGCTTTCTCCACCCACGCGGATGCGTGGCCGTGATCTGTGCCTTCGCTGACGAGCTGACCGCCGACGTAGTCGAAGGAGCGGAGCATTCCCGCCACGTCCCGTAGGGCAAGGTCCGGTGCTGTGCGCTCGTCGAGTGGGCGAAGTGGTTCGCCTTCGAAGTCGAGAATGATCCAGCCGCGTTCCGGGACGTCGAGGACTTGGCCCAGATGGTAGTCGCCGTGGATCCGTTGCAGATCCAGCCAGTTGGCCTGCTGCTCCGCTGCGGTAAAAACGGCCTCGATTTCGTTACGTCGTGACTCCAGTCTCGGTTCGTCGGAGAGCGCCTGTAAGGCTCTCCGGTGCCACGATCCAACAAGGTTTTGTCTGTCGGCGTCTTCGACCGGGTTGGTAGGCATGACGTCCGCGAGAGTGTCGTGGATTGACCGGGTGGCGGTGCCGAGTGCCCGAATCGATTGTTCGTTGAGCGTGCCGCCTGCCGCCTGTTCGGTCATGACCTGCCAGGCGTCTGTTGCGCCCGCCATGAACTCTTGGGCGACCAGGATGTGTCCGGTGACTTCGTGATCGCCTTCCTGCCAGGTGGCGAGAGCCGATCCCGTGGGCGGTGCAACGTGGGGTGACCCGGCGTCCGCCAGTGCCTTGGTCAGGATGACATCCGGGTTGAGTCCCGCGTTGAGAACGCGGAACACCTTGAGGATGACCTGCTGGCCGTTTGCCAGGGTGTAGCGAATTGACGTGTTTGACTGTTCTCCCGTGAGCTTGGCTGAGGCCGTGATGCTAGTTGTTCCGGCCTCGGAGCGCCCCGTCATCGTCCCGCAGTCACCCGTGCCTTCGAGCCACTGCGCAGAGCAGGCCTCGAGGAGGACGGTCTGACCGTACTTCAGGTCCGTGGCGTCATAAACGTACGAACCCTTGTGCTTGGTGATAAGGGGGTGGTCGAACGTTGACGTCGTAACGACGAGGGGAACGATATAGGTCGTTGTTCCCGACTCGACGAGCGCGATCTCGACCCGGGGGTCGCCGGCGGCGAGCACCCATCTTCCCCTGATTCGGATGGTCTCCGCCCTGTCGGAGGAGACGAACCAGCGTTGGGACTGCATCCAGGATGCCAGGTCGGTTTCAAACACGGTGTGCTATTCCTTCTCTAGGGGCTGGATCGGGGAGGGGACGGCAGCCGCTTCGAAGCGGTCTTCGCGGGGCTCCACCTTGGCGGGCATGCCGTCCACCGGTGCTGCTTCCACGAGTTCCGGGGAGGACACGGTGAGCCAGAAGAAATCGCGCGAACCCAGCGTTGCCAGGTAGGTGGCGTCCTCCGTGATATTCGGGAAACCGGCTCCGCCGAACACGTCTGTCGTCCGCCAGTTCCCGTAGCGTTCCGGCAGATTGATTGTTGCCGCACGGGGCGTGTTTGCCATGTTCATGACGCACAGGACGGTTTCGTCCTCGTCGTACCGGAGGTAGGCGAGAACGGCCTCGTTGTCGGTGGGCAGAATCTCGAAGGCACCGGAGCCGAGCACCGGGTGCTGCTTGCGGATCTCCAGCATGCCGCGCGTCCAGTGCAGGAGCGAGGAGGGCTGGACCAGCTGCGATTCAACGTTGACGGCCTGATAGTGGTAGACGAGCGACTGGATGGGAGGCAGGTAGAGCTTGCCCGGGTCGGCGGTGGAGAAACCGGCGTTGCGGTCCGGTGTCCACTGCATGGGGGTGCGTACGCTGTCGCGGTCTGGGAGCCAAATATTGTCTCCCATGCCGATCTCGTCGCCGTAGTACAGGCACGGTGAACCCGGTAGCGACAGGAGCAGGGCATTTGCCAGTTCGATCTCGGGCCGAGAGTTACCGAGCAGGGGAGCGAGGCGCCGGCGGATACCGACGTTTGCTCTCATGCGGGGATCCTCGGCGTACCAGCCGTACATGGCCGCGCGCTCCTCGGTCGACACCATTTCGAGCGTGAGCTCATCGTGGTTACGGAGGAACGTGCCCCATTGGGCACCCTGTGGAATGTCAGGGGTTGCTGCCAGGATTTCCTTAATCGAGGTGGCCCGCTGTTCGCGCAGCGAATAGTAGATCCTGGGCATAACGGGGAAGTGGAAGCACATGTGGCATTCGGGGGCTTCGTCCGTGCCGTAGTATTCGACAACATCTTCCGGCCACTGGTTGGCTTCCGCGAGGAGAATGTGGCCGGGGAATTCCTCGTCCATCATTTTCCGCAGGGACGCAATGAATGCGTGGGTTTGCGGGAGGTTCTCGCAGTTCGTGCCCTCTTCCTCAAAGAGGTAGGGGATCGCATCAAGACGGAAGCCATCAACCCCGATGCGGCACCAGTAGCGGAGCACATCGAAGATGGCTTCCTGTACGGCCGGGTTCTCAAAGTTCAGGTCCGGCTGATGGGAGAAAAAGCGGTGCCAGTAGTATTGGCGGCGCACCGGATCAAACGTCCAGTTCGATGCCTCTGTGTCGATGAAGATGATGCGAGCATCCTCGTATTTCTCATCCGTATCGGACCACACGTAGAAGTCTCCGTAGGGACCATCCGGATTGGCCCGGGAGGCCTGGAACCACGGGTGCTGATCGGAAGTGTGGTTGATGACGAGGTCGATGATGATCCTGATCCCGCGGGCGTGCGCCTCGTCGACGAGCTCCGTGAAGTCATCGATCGTCCCGTACTCCGACTTGATCGCCGTGTAGTTCGAGATGTCGTAGCCACCGTCCCTCATCGGGGAGGGATAGAACGGCGGGATCCAGATGCAGTCAACGCCGAGCCACTGGAGGTAGTCGAGCCTGCTGATAAGGCCGCGCATATCGCCAATACCGGACCCGTTCGAGTCGTGTATCGCACGTAGCAACGCTTCGTAGAAGACAGCAGTCTCGTACCATTTTGGATCGTCGCTCAGTCCGGGGCGTCCGAGGTCGCCAAACGGGGAGGAGTTGGTTGTTACAGAAAGTGATGAAGTCACGGAATCCTCACTGACAGGATGTGGGCAGCCGAGCCATGGGGATCGAGGCGGACGAAGGGCCGCTGCCCCCACTCGAATGTCTGCCCCGTCAGCTCGTCGTCAACGATGATAGAACCGCCATGATAATCATCTCCGAGGCCCAACGTCGAAAAATCAAGATCGATGAGAGCGTCGTGGGTGATAAACGGATCGAGGTTCAGGGCAACAATGACAGTGTCCTGCTTGCCTTCGCCGTCCCTCATCTTCTTCGAGAAGCAGATGATCTTGTCCGACGTTGTCGGATGGATCGTCACGTTACGCAGGCGCTGCAGTGCCGGGTGTGCGGCACGCACGGCGTTGAGCTTCGTCAACAGCGGGGTGATTCCCGTGGAGTCACCCAGGCCGTAGTCGCGCGACTTGAACTGGTACTTTTCGTTGTCGATTTGCTCCTCGGCACCCGGGCGCGCAATGTTCTCCGCGAGCTCATACCCGGAGTAGATACCCCACGTCGGAGCGCCGGTGGCAGCGAGAATAGCGCGGATAGCGAAGGCGGGAACGCCACCCCTTTGCATGTAGGGCGTGAGAATGTCGTGCGTGGTTGGCCAGAAGGCCGGGCGGACCAGGTGATCGGTCTCGTAGGCGAGCTCCATGAGATACTCTTCGATCTCGGTCTTCTCGTTGCGCCACGCGAAGTAGTTGTACGACTGGTGGAAGCCAATAGCGCCGAGCGTTTGCAGCATCGGGGGCTTCGTGAATGCCTCCGCAAGGAAAATGACATCCGGGTACGTCTCGCGGAACTCCGCAAGGAGTCGTTGCCAGAACGGGAGTGGCTTCGTGTGCGGATTGTCGATGCGGAACAGGGTCACTCCGTGATCCGCCCACAGCGCCAGCATGTCCCTGATTGCGACATAGATCCCCTCGGGATCGTTGTCAAAGTTCAGCGGATAAATGTCCTGGTATTTCTTCGGTGGGTTCTCCGCGTAGGCAATCGTGCCATCGAGCCTGGTCGTAAACCATTCCGGATGTTCTGTCACCCAGGGGTGATCGGGGGAGGCCTGGAGAGCAATGTCGAGAGCAACCTCGAGATCGAGCTCGCGGGCGCGAGCAACTAAGCGGTCGAAGTCCTCGAAGGTACCGAGATCGGGGTGAATCGTGTCGTGCCCGCCGTCTTCCGAACCTATGCCGTAGGGCGAACCGGGGTCGCCCGGCTCCGCCGTCAGCGTGTTGTTCCGGCCCTTCCTGTTTGTTGAGCCAATCGGGTGGATCGGGGTCAGGTAGGCGACGGTGAAGCCCATAGCCTTAATGCGATCCAGCTCCTCCGTGGCGGTCTTCAGGGTGCCGGGTACCCAGGTGCCGTCCGGGCGCTGGAATGCTCCCGCGGAGCGGGGGAAGAACTCGTACCAGGAGCCGTACAGGGCAAGCTCCCTGTCAACGTTCACCAGGTAGTCGGCAGAGTAGGTCATCATGTCCCGCAACGGGTACCGGGACAGCGCATTATGGACGGCGGTTGTGAGACCGTGCGTAAGCAAGGAGGCGGGCGTGCCCTCGCCCTTCATAGCGTCGGCAGCCGCCGCGAGCGTCGTGCGTTCCGCAGAATCCGCCGGTGCATTCTCGGCTGCTTGAGTGAGGACAGCAATTCCTTCGTCGATCATGAGCCGCTCGTCGACACCGGCCTCGATCTTGACGGTCGCGTTGTGCTCCCACGTGCGATAGGGATCGGACCAGGATTCAATGTGGAATGACCAGGTGCCGGTCGCGTCCGGGACCACCCAGCCTTCGTAGCGGTTGAGCCCCGGCTTCGTGTCGACCATGCGTACGCGCTGAGCCTCGGTGCCGTCGGGGCGCGTCAGCACCGCTTCGGCACTGAACTCGTCGTGGCCCTCGCGGAAAACGGTTCCACGTACGGGGAAGGCTTCGCCGACGGTGGCCTTCGCGGGCCACCTGCCGTCCTCAATGACCGGCGATACGTCAATAATCGGAATGCGGCCGACGGGTGCGAAAGCCGCGCGCCGCGGGCGTGCCGACTCAGTCGGCGTATCGGTAGAAACAGTACGACGATCCTGGCCTGCAGGCTTCCGGGTATCCCGGGAATTGCTTGAAGTAGTCACGGCATAACCCTATCGAATACCTGTGATCTAGGTTGCATGATTGCCCGTGATTGCGCCAAGCATGAAATCGCTGGGGAAGTGTGCGGGCGCTGTTAGGGGACAGGGAGAAGCAAGTGGGGAGGGAGTAGGGGTAGGGAAGTTCTAAGCGCCCTTTGTCGACACCACCGCAACCCAGCGCGGCGGGTGTCAGGAACGACCTTGTTGGACTTGGTTTATGGGGAAGTCGCTCGTTTAGGAACCGTCTCGTTGGATGAAATGTGCGGTGCCGTACACGAATTAATCCGCGGTGATCAGTTCGCCGCAGGTGGTGGTGGCCTCGTTGAAGATAGCGGAATCTTCAACGCTCAGTTCCGCATTGAGGTCAGCGTCGGCCAGTGCCTGCAGGGCGTCGGCGGACAGGGTGTCATAGACCTGGTCGGTGATGCAGGAGTAGTACTCCTCGAGCACGCCGGCAGCGCTGAGATCTTCTACTTCATCCTCGGCAAGCCCCAGTTCGGCCACGATCATCGTTCGTAGACCGGAGGTGACGTCGTCGTGGCTGGGTAGGCCGGGAACGTCTTCCTCGTCTGCGTCCTCGGACTCGTCTGCTGTTGGGCTGGCCTCGGTGGCTTCTACCGATGGCTCGGGCTGGCCGGGTTGCGGTCCGTCATTGATCCCGGGGCTCAAGCCATCGTCGGTTGGCGACATCGTTGTTTCGGCACTGCCATCGGTAGCAGGGGCCTCAGAGTCGGTCGAACAGCCCGCCGCCACGAGGGGCAGGATGAGCATGAGTCCGGTACGGAGAAACGCTCTAGCCATAAGTTGAGTCCTTTGCTGGTTACTACAGCGACGATACAACGCGCAGAAAACAAAATGGACGAAATGGTGGGGAGTGCTTCCCAGGAGGGGCCGGCGCAGGGAGGTGGGGAGAGAGCAACGGTTCGCGACAGTGGCGCGGTGAGATGAGATCCACTGTCGGGACGACTATGCCCCGCAGCACGCGGCTACGGGGCAAGGCGTTGGAAGGTCAGCGGGTGCAGCTGATGTTTCTGCGTTGATACCAGGTGCGAAAAAATTGTTGGTGACACGTCACATGCCGAGTTCGCCCTGGCAACTCTCGACGGCGTCGGTGACGACCTCCTCGTCTTCTTCGCTGATATCGACCTGAGCCTCGGCATCGCCGTCCGCGACCCCGTTGAGGAGGTCCGCAGATACCTCGTCGTAAATGTCGTCAACAATGCAACTCGCGTAGTTGTCCATCTGCTCGCCCGACACGCCAAAGGATTCGAGAGAGGCCTCATCCATTCCCATCTGGGCAAGCATCTGGTCGAAACCGGCGAGGACGTCTTCCTTCGAGGGCTTGTCGTCGCCGCCGCAGGCGGCAAGGCCGAAGGGAAGGGCAAGTGCCAGACCCGTTACAACGAGTGAGCGCTTCATGGTGTTGCTACGCATTTTGTCTCCTAATGGAAGTGCAAGTAGTTGACGGCCGGTGAACAAGGTAGTTAAAAGCTGTGCGGGCCGGACAGAAGTCCGGCCCGCACAAGGGTCTAGATGGCCTGCATGCTGATGCGATGCATCAGGGCTGGCGCAGTTAGACAGGGCGGCTTAAGCAGGAGTAGTGAACGGGCAGACATGGCGATAATAACCGCCACCGAACGTCTACTCATTGCTCTTCCGCCTTAGGCCGTTGTTAGAAGCCGAGCTCGGAGGTGCAGGCCGTGGTGGCGTCCTGGAAGACCTCCTGGTCCTCGGACGGCAGCGAAGCATCCGGGTTGTTGTCGGCAAGAGCGTTGAGGGTGTCGTTCGAGACGTCATCGTAGATGCCGTCGACGATGCAGTTGAAGTAGTCGTCGACGATGTCGCCTTCGACGCCGAGCTGCTCGAGGTCCTCGGTGCCCATGCCCTGGTCGGCGAGCATGGAGTCAAGGCCGGCGCGGACGTCTTCCTTGGAGGGCTTGTCGTCGCCACCGCAGGCTGCAAGGCCGAACGGAAGAGCGAGGGCGAGGCCTGCTGCAACGAACGAACGCTTCATGGTGTTGTTACGCATGTGATTCTCCTTGAACTCCGCCATGGAAGCGGATCGTAAGCAATTTCGAGAACGAGAATACATGGAATTTCCAGGTACGCGAATGGCAAGTAGGCAATGTTTGCCGTAAAAACCCGGGACGAAGGTCTTATGTCCCCATGCCGGAGTAACGGCGAACCCTCATCTTTATTTCGGGCGATCGCGTAAAAGCCCTGGTGACGCATGGTGTTTCCGAGATTTCCATCGTCGGTTGATTGTTCAATTATCTGTCGTTTGATGGTCGTGGGTAGTGCCCGGGGGAGTTCGGCCCAAAGTTCCCGAAGTTGGCGTGGCGCGAGCCTGGAGGGTAAACGGACGGTGATATGACGGAGGTGGGACAGCGCCCTGTACGGGTTGCTGTCCCACCTCAAAGAGTGTGAAAAGCGGGGGCTATTTCGGTGGCAGGAATCGACCTTCGACCGCGTTATTATCCGCTTCGGTTACCTCTTTACAGGTACACCATCTGGAGGGCTTCGTGGACCTCTCGGAGGGTCTCTTCTGCCTGGGCGTTGGCCTTTTCAATTCCGGCCTTGAGAACGTCACGGACGTAGTCCTGGTTGTTCTCGAGTTCGGTTCTGCGGGCACGGATCGGGGCCAACATTTCGTTGATTGCCTCGGTGGTTACGTTCTTGAGGGTTCCCCCGCCTCCGTTGCCGATCTCGTCGGCAACCTCGACCGGGTCTTTACCGGTGGCAAGCGCCGTGAGTTGGACGAGGTTGGAGACCTCGGGACGGTTCACCGGATCGTAGGTGATCATCCGCTCCGAGTCGGTCACGGCCTTCTTCAGGCGCTTCGCCGTCTCGTCGGCAGTCATGCCGAGCTCGATCGTGTTGCCGCGCGACTTCGACATTTTCTGGCCGTCAAGCCCAAGAACCGAGGGTGCCTCGGATAGGAGTGCCTGCGGTCGGGGGAAGATCGGGTGCTTGGCGCCCTTGGCCCGGCCGTAGCGCTTGTCGAAGCGCTGGGCGATGACGCGGGCCTGTTCGAGGTGGGGCAGCTGATCCTTACCGACCGGCACAATGTTGGCCTTGCAGAACAGGATGTCCGCTGCCTGGTGTACCGGGTAGGTGAGGAGCAGGCCGGACATGGGGCGACCACCCGTCGCATCCAGCTCGGCTTTAACCGTGGGGTTACGACGCAGCTCGGAGTCCGTGACGATCGACAGGAACGGCAAAACCAGCTCGTTGAGAGCAGGGATCTGCGAGTGCGGGAAGATCACCGCGTTCTCGGGGTCGATTCCGACGGCAATGTAGTCGGTGACGAGCCCATAGACGCGATCCCGGATCTCGCCAACGGCGTCACGGTCCGTAATGACCTGGTAGTCGGCGACGATCAGCCAGCTTTCGACACCCGCGTTCTGCAGTTCGACGCGGTTGCGGAGCGAGCCAAAGTAGTGGCCGAGGTGGAGATTGCCGGTGGGGCGGTCTCCGGTCAGCATCCTGAACGGGGAGGCGTCCTCGGTGATCTTCTGCTTGAGCTCGTCGCTGACCTGCTCCGCGTGGCGAAGCGAGGCCGCGTCCATCGTCGACTCGAGATCCGTTGGTTCGAGATCGGTGGTGTCGTCACTGGACATGGGTGATCCTTTCCGGTGGTTACCGGTTGTGCTACTGATCGGGGCCCGGAGCTACCGGAATAGTTACGGGCCGGTGTTGCGGGACTAGTTTAGGCAGGGTTCGATAGGTAAAGACGAATCGACTGCGCTTCGAGAACGATGCTCGAGCCGGGTAGCTTGCGCTCGCGGAAACCGTTTGGCCGGGGCATGGTCGAGTCCCAGGCAAGATCGAAGGGCCTGCCGCGTCCCACGGGGAACGTGAACTCGGTGTCCTTGTTCAGTCCGTTGATGAGGATAAGGGCATCGACGTCTCGGCCCAGTCCGGACCGTAGCATCTGGAAGGTGCGCGAGGATGGCTCGAACCACTTCCACGCCGGCATCTCCTCACCGTCCCGGTCGATCCAGGTGACGTCGGGTAGCGGGTCTCCGTTGCGCGGAGTTCCGGTGAAGAACCCGGTGGGTCGGAATACGCGATGTTCGCGGCGCAGTCGCAGCAGGTAGGACACGGTTGCCTGGAAGTCTTCCTGCCAGGGCGTGAGGCGCCAGTCGATCCACGACAGGCTGTTATCCTGACAGTACGGATTGTTGTTTCCGAACTGGGTGCGGCCAATCTCGTCGCCTGCCGTCAGCATCGGAGTGCCGGCCGAGAACAGGAGGGTGGACATGAGGTTCCTCATCGACTTCTGCCGCTCCTTGCTGAGGAGCGTGTCGGGGCCTTCGGTGCCGTGGTTCCACGACCGGTTGTCGTTCGTGCCGTCCCGGTTGTCTTCTCGGTTTGCCTCGTTGTGCTTGTGGTCGTACGTGACGAGGTCGTGCAAAGTGAAGCCGTCGTGGGCGGTAACGAAATTGATGGAGGCGAAGGTACCGCGTCCCCCGGGGACGCGGCCGCGCGAGAACAGGTCGGCGGAGCCCGAGAGCCTCGTGACCATCTCGCGGGAGTCGCCGGGACGGTGACCGTTCAGCATGGTGCGCTGGTCGGTCAGCCAGAATGACCTGATTGCGTTGCGGAACCGGTCGTTCCAGTCGGCCATGGGGGAGGGGAACTGCCCGGTCCGCCACCCGTTGTGCCCAAGATCCCAGGGCTCGGTGATGAGCTTGCGGGTACGCAGGACCGGATCGGTCGTCATCGCGACAAAGAAGGGATGGTGGGAGTTGAACTCCCTGCCCTGACGTCCCAGCGCCACGGCAAGGTCGAAACGAAAGCCGTCAACACCGACCTCCTGGGCCCAGTAACGTAGCGAATCCAGCGACATCTGGATGACGCGACGCAGGCGGAAGTCAAGCGTGTTACCGCATCCGGTGACGTCCTCGAAGTCGCCGGGGTTGCCCGGCGCCTGCATGTAGTACGTCGATTCTCCAAAACCTCGCCAGGAGAGCGTCGGTCCGTCGATCCCGGCCTCGCACGTGTGGTTGTACACGACGTCGAGAATGACCTCGATCCCGGCCTCGTGCAGAAGGGACACCATGCCCTTGACCTCGCGGAGAACCGCCGAAAGCCCCTGGGCCTGCGAAGACTTCGTCGCGTAGGAAGGCTCGGGCGCAAAGAATCCGACCGTGTTGTAGCCCCAGTAGTTATCGAGGCCCTTATCGACAAGGAACGGCTCGGGAAGCTTCGCGTGGATCGGGAGGAGCTCGATGGCGGTGATGCCGAGGCGCTGCAGGTGGGCGATGGTGGCCGGGTGGGCCAGCCCCGCATAGGTGCCCCGCAGATGCATCGGCACCCCCGGCATATTCATCGTCAACCCGCGCACGTGCGCCTCGTAAATAACGGTGCGGTCCCACGGCGTGTGGAGCGGGCCCACCTCGCCGTTGTAGGTGTCGTCAACAACAACGGAATGGGGAACGTAGGGAGCGGAGTCCAGCTCGTTGATCTTCCGGGGTCCGGGGACCGGCTGCAGCTCATCGTCGACCTCGTGCGAATAGCAGGCCGGGCCCAAATCGTATTCGCCCGCGACACCGCGACCGTACGGATCAAGAAGTAGCTTCGCCGGATTGTGCCTCATGCCGGCGGCGGGATCCCACCTGCCGTGAACGCGGAAACCATAGCGCTGCCCGGGTCGGATTCCCGGGATAAAGCCGGTCCACACGCCAAGCTGAGGGCCGTTCAGCGCATATCTGCGTTCTCGGAGAGAACCGTCTGGTTCAAAGTCAATCGCGCAAAACTCCACCTGGGAGGCCAGTGCCGCCGTGACGGCGACATCGATGCCGTCGGGATGTACAAATACCCCGAGCTGACTGGCATGGGTGCGCGATTGTGCAGTCGGTTCCGGGGCCCTAGCGGTGTAGCGCTTCGGTTCGATTCGATGGGTCAGAATCTGTGTCACCAGCACATTGTCTCACCTCTGGGTACGCAATTGACCGAAGGTGACATAACCCGTCCGGTCCTGCCCGATAAATCCACCCATGGCGGAGATCTCTTGGGAGAACGAGAGGCCGGGTGGCAATCTAGAGGGTATGAGGATTGTTGTCTGTGTAAAACACGTGCCCGACGTCCAAGCCGAGCGAGCCCTGGGAGAATCGGGCTTCCTTGTTCGCGGTGACGATGATGTGCTGAACGAACTTGATGAGAACGCCGTCCAAGAAGCGGTCAATCTCTCGGGCGGTGACGGCGAAGTTATCGCCGTCTCGATGGGACCGGAGGACGCCGGTGACGGCCTCCGTCGCGCACTTGCACTCGGGGCCGACCGGGCCATCCACATCTGCGATGATCGGGCCGCTGGCTCCGATGTTCTCGCCACCGCGCGCGTCCTTGCTGCGACCATCAACAGGCTTTCCGAGGATGGCCCCATCGACCTCGTCGTCACGGGCATGGCGGCCCTCGATGGCATGACGGCGACGATTCCGTCGGCCCTCGCCGCCCACCTTGACCTGCCCGCCCTCACCCTCGCCAAGACGGCCGAACTGGATGGCACGGCCCTGCGGATCACCCGCACCATGGGAGTGAACGACGAAGTCCTCGAGGCGGACTTGCCCGCGATCCTGTCCGTCACGGACCAGGCGAACGAAGTCATGTACCCGAACTTTAAAGCGATCATGGCGGCGAAGAAGAAGCCGATCGACGAGATCGACCTCGATGATCTTGGCCTTGCGGAGGAACTGGCGGGAGTGGCCGGCTCCGGAACGAAGGTGAAGGCTGCGACGCAGCGGCCCCCGCGCGAGGCTGGCGAGGTCTTTAACGATGCTGGCGATGGTGGCAAGAAGCTTGCCGATTACATTCTTGGAGTGATGAAGTGAAACTCGATACCGTCCTTGTTCTGTCCCGCCACGACGGAGAGAACCTTTCCGAATCGTCCCGCGAGATGCTGACCGCAGCCCGCGAGGTCGCAGACCGAGTGGTCTCCGCAACCTTTGGTGCCCCGCCCGTTGCCGAGCTTGCTCGCTACGGCGCCGACGAGATCCTCGTCGTTGACCCGGATACCGTGACGTCCTCGGGAGCCGACCTCAACCACCCGGCAGTGTGGGCGGCCCTCGCTATCGCGGGTGCCGAGAAGATGTCGCCCCGCGCGATCTTCATGGCTTCCTCCTACCTGGGTAAGGAGATCGCGGCACAGGCTGCCGTCCAGCTCGACTCCGGTGTTGTCACCGACGCCGATTCGGTGAGCGTCGCCGGTGGTCAGCTCACGATCTCCAAGGCCGTGTTCTCGGGAGCGTGGGCAACCGATGGCGAGATCATCCGCGGTATCCCCGTCATAGCCCTGCGGCCCACGGCCGTCGAGGCCTCCGCGACCGATAAGGCCGATGCGGCAGTGACCGATCTGGAGATCACCGTTCCCGAGCGCGCCAAGCGCACCCGCCTTATCTCCCGCACCAAGCGCGAAAACACGGGCCCGAACCTCGCCGAATCCCAGGTTGTCGTCGTCGGCGGCCGCGGCACCGACGGAGACTTCGGCCCGGTGAACGAACTCGCCGAGCTCCTGGGTGGCGCAGTGGGCGCCACCCGCGTGGCCTGCGATGAGGGGTGGATCGACCGCTCCGCCCAGATCGGGCAGACCGGCGAAACCATTGCCCCGAATCTCTACATTGGCCTCGGCGTGTCCGGCGCCGTCCACCATACCTCCGGCATGCTTGCTTCCGAGCGCATCGTCGCCATCTGCGACGACTCCGAAGCCCCGATCTTCGAGATTGCCGACTTCGGCATTGTGGGCGACATCAACGATGTTGTGCCGCAGGCGATCGAGGCGATCCGGGAGGCTGGTCTCTAGGTGGTCTACCTGGACTACGCCGCAACCGCGCCACTTTCCGAGGTCGCGAAGACGGCCTGGCTGGAGGCATCCGCCGTGATCGGCAACGCGTCGGCGATCCACGGGGCGGGTCGCGGTGCCCGCTCGGTCCTCGAGGACGCACGCGAACAGATTGCCGACCTACTTGGCGTGGATGCGGCCGAAGTCATCTTTACCGCGGGCGGGACGGAGGCCGACAACCTGGCGGTCGCTGGCCCCGCCACCCGCGGCAAGGTCCTCACGTCGGCGATCGAGCATCCCGCGATCCGGGAAGCCGCAGAGATCGCCGTCAAGGCGGGTTCCTCTCACGAGGAGATCCCGGTCCTGCCAAGCGGACAGGTTGACCTGGGCGCGCTCGCGGAAATGCTTGATGGCTCTGTCTCCCTGGTGTCGGTCATGGCCGCCAACAACGAGACGGGGATCGTCCAGCCGCTTGCCGAGATCAAGGAACTTGTTGAGAAACATGCTCCCGGTACTCGCCTGCACACGGATGCTGTTCAGGCCGTGGGGTCGATCGATATTCCTGCCGGCTATGCCGTGTCCCTGTCGGGCCACAAGCTGGGGGCACCCGTCGGCATCGGTGCCTTGATTGCGGCCCGTGACTATCCCCTCATCCCACTCGAAGGCGGGGGTGGCCAGGAACGCAAGGTCCGGTCCGGCACCCACAACGTTGCCGGGGCCGCCGCACTGGCCGCGGCCCTGAAGCAGGCGATCCAGACGCGTGCGGAGAGGGCAGCAATCCTTACCGAGTTCGGGGCTAGAATCACCGCGGTTGCTGAGGAATCCGGCGGTAGTAGGAGCGGCGGGGACGTGCCCCGACTGCCCCATATTGTGCACGTGGTTTTCCCTGGAACCGATCCGGAGGCTCTTCTTTTGGGATTGGATATGGCAGGCATTGCCTGCTCGACTGGTTCCGCCTGTTCCGCGGGCGTCTACCGTCCCTCCGCTGTTCTCGCTGCCATGGGATTTGACGATGATGCCTATACTGCTCTTCGGTTCTCCATGGGAGAGGGAACAACGAGCAACGATATTGATCGTCTTGTGGCTGCACTGCCGGGGGCGATCGAGATGGCACGGAAGGCGGTTCGCGCGTGAGGGTTCTGGCAGCAATGTCCGGAGGAGTTGATTCGGCGGTGGCGGCAGCGCGTGCCGTCGATGCTGGTCACGACGTTGTCGGCGTTCATATGGCGCTGTCGAAATCACGAGCCGAGCACCGCACCGGATCACGCGGATGCTGTTCCGTTGAGGACGGCTACGATGCTCGCAGAGCCGCCGACAAGCTTGGGATCCCCTACTACGTGTGGGATCTTTCCGACGACTTTGAAGACACGGTCGTCGATGATTTCCTGTCCGAGTATGCGGCGGGTCGTACCCCCAATCCCTGCGTGCGCTGCAATGAGCACGTGAAGTTTGCGGCCCTCCTCGAACGCGGGCTTGCCATGGGATTCGATGCCGTGTGCACCGGCCACTACGCGGACCTGAGGGACATTGAAGGATCCGACGGGGTCCGCCATGAATTGCACAGGGCGGCTAATCACCCGAAGGACCAGTCTTACGTTCTTGCCGTCATGGGCAAGCAGGTTCTTGGTAATGTCCTGTTCCCGCTCGGCGACGTTCCCACGAAGGACCAGGTCCGGGTTGAGGCGGCCGCACGCGGCCTCGGTGTTTCACTGAAGCCTGACTCCTACGACATTTGCTTCATTGCCGACGGAGATACTCGAGGCTTTCTTCGCAAGAGGCTGGGGGAGAACCCCGGCGACATTGTGGACGAGACCGGCGCGGTTGTTGGGCAGCACCTCGGTGCCTTCGCATACACGGTCGGCCAGCGCCGCGGCCTCGGCCTCGGAATCCCCGCCAAGGATGGTCAGCCCCGTTTTGTCACGAAGATCGACATTGACGGCAACCTCGTTCACGTCGGTCCGGTGGAAGCCCTCGATGTTTATCGCATCGTCGGATCGGACACGGTCTGGCTGGCTCCGGACCTTGATCCCACCGAGCCGCTCCGCGTAGGTGTTCAGGTCCGCGCCCACGGCCGCGAGATTCCCGCTACGGTTCAATCAGTGGAATCGAAGCTCCTGGTCGACCTCGACGAGCCCCTCCGGGGACTTGCCGCAGGACAGTCCGTTGTCGTCTACGACGGCAGTCGGGTACTTGGCCAGGCAACCGTGGAGGAAACAAAATGATTGATGGCGAACTGCCCCTGTCGAGGATTGAACACGATGCTGATGCTCTGTCACGGACCGACCCGGACCTCCTGACCCGCATCACCTCCGGACGCTTCATCCTCGTGCGGGAAAACCAGATCGCCGCCGATCACGAAGGCCTCGTATCGGTCACGGCCGATGACATCCCCACCGACATGCTCACGTGGGATCACGTGTCCTACCTGGGTAAGACCGACGAAACCGCGTGGTCGGCCCTGCACCTTGACACCACGAACTTTGAACTCGATGCCGAAGGCATGCCCTACGGAGACCGCAGGCTCACGGCGCTGCACCACAGGGACTATGTATCCCTGCGCAAGATCGGACACCGGCTGACCGGCCTAGAATCCGGCCTCGCCACCATGGGAACCGCCCTCGGTGCGTGGCGTGACGACCGTAAGCACTGCCAGGCCTGCGGTGGAATCATGGTGCCGATGGCGGGCGGATGGGAAGGGGCGTGCCGAGACTGTAACCTCGTCACCTATCCCAGAACCGACCCGAGCGTCATCATGGCGATCCGGGACCAGGACGACAGGCTTCTGCTCGGCCACGCCTCCAACTGGGAACCCACCAGGTACTCCTGCCTTGCCGGTTTCGTCGAAGCGGGCGAAGCCCTCGAGCACGCCGTTGTCCGCGAATCCTTTGAGGAAGCCGGAGTGGAAATTGGCCGGCTCGAATACTTCGGTTCCCAGCCCTGGCCGTTCCCGCGCTCCCTCATGGCTGCCTTCCGTGCCTGGACCACCAGCACCATCATTGAAGTTGACGGCGAGGAGATCACTCGGGCCCGCTTCTTCTCCCGCGAAGAATTCGCCTCCGAGATCGCCGCCGGCAACCTCACCGTCCCTATGTCTTCCTCGGTAGCCCGCTACCTCATTGAGGACTGGTACGGCGGAACGCTCCCCGTCAATCGGGACGGAACCGGGAACGAGTGGTAATAACCGGACGGCAATTCACGGTCGGAGCGTTTCGTTAGACCGATTCCGATCGGCAACGTCCAAGCCTCAGCCGTCGATTGCCTGTGCGCAGTGCGCACGAGAGCCTCTAGCCCACATAGGGACTAGCAACGGGGGAGATGAAAGTCGGCTCGACCTGCCCGATGCTGAAGGCTAGTGACCCCGATGTTCCCATGGCGATGGTGGATGCGGTCCGATCGTTGGGCCGGGCACTTCGCATGCACACAATAGTCTCCGCGTTGCACCCGGTGCGAGCCGGTGTGGTTGACTCGCGGGAGTGCCCGGTGGGCGTGACACACTGGGCAGGGAGGAAAAATGGACGTAGAAGAACTGCTGTCGGCGCTCGACCCTGACCAGCGACAGGTTGCGGAGAACCTCAGGGGACCCCTCGTTGTGAGGGCAGGTGCAGGCACCGGTAAGACGCGTGCGATCACCTATCGGATTGCCCACGGTGTTCTCGTTGGTGCCTACGAACCCAACCGCGTTCTTGCCGTCACGTTCACGTCCCGCGCCGCGGGAGAAATGCGCTCGCGGCTCCGAGATCTGGGTGCCCACGGCGTCCAAGCCCAAACCTTCCACGCTGCCGCCCTCCGCCAGCTCTCCTACTTCTGGGCCCACGCCGTTGGCGGCCCCATGCCGCAGATTCAAGAATCCAAGGTTGGTCTCGTTGCCCAAGCGGCAGGCCAGCTCGGCATCGGCGTTGACAGAACCACGATCCGTGACCTTGCCGCAGAAATTGAATGGTCGAAGGTGACACTGACCGGCCAGGAAAACTACGTTGAAAAAGCCCGTGCAACCGGGCGCGAGGGAGTGGCCGGGCAAACCCTCGAATCGATCGGCAGGCTTATCGCGGCCTACGAGGAAGCGAAGTCGGCCCGAGGTGTCATCGACTTCGAAGATATTTTGCTCATCCTCATCGGGATCATGGCGGAGCGGGACGACATTGCCCGACAGATCCGCCACCAGTACCGCTATTTTGTGGTCGACGAATACCAGGATGTTTCGCCACTTCAGCAACGCCTCCTTGACCACTGGCTGGGGGAGCGGCGCGACCTGTGCGTCGTTGGCGACGTGTCCCAGACGATCTACTCCTTCACGGGAGCCACCCCCTCCTATCTGCGAGACTTCCGCAAACGCTTCAAGGAAGCTTCCGAGATTGAGCTCGTTCGCGACTACCGTTCCACACCCCAGATCGTTGATGCTGCCAACCGCGTGATCGCCCCGGGGAGGCTCGAAGGCGCTGTCAAACTCCAAGCACAGCGACCGTCTGGCCCCGCTGTTGCCTACCACGACTACGACGATGACGACGCGGAAGCGAAGGACATTGCGAAGAAGATCCTTGCCCTTCAGGAACAGGACGTCCCCCTGTCCGAGATAGCAACTCTCGTTCGCACGAACTCCCAAAGCCAGGCATTTGAAACAGCCCTTGGAGATGCTGGGATCGGGTTTGTCATGAGGGGAGGGGAACGCTATTTTTCCCGCCGCGAGGTCCGAGAAGCCATGGTCATGATGAGGTCCTATGCTCGTTCCGGCGTGGAAAGCACCATGCCCGAAGCAGTGCGTGAGATCGTCACCCAGCTTGGCTGGGCCCGTAAGGCACCAAAGAACACGGGCGCCCAGCGGGAACGATGGGAAGCGCTCAACGCCCTTGTCACCCTGGCCGATGACATCGCGGAAGTACGGGAAGCCGACCTTGCCGGGTTCGTTGCCGAGCTGGAGGAACGCGCCAGTATGCAGAACGCCCCCACGGTCGAAGGTGTCACGATCTCCACCCTCCACGCCGCCAAGGGCCTCGAGTGGGATGCGGTCTTCCTGGCAGGTATGAGCGAAGGCCTTATGCCGATTTCCCTCGCGGAAACACCGGAAGCAGTGAACGAAGAACGCAGGCTCCTCTACGTTGGGGTCACTCGCGCCAGAGAACACCTCTTCGTGTCCTACGCGCACGCACGCTCAGCATCCGGCAGGGGAAACCGAAAGCGCACCAGGTTCCTCGACGGGATCTGGCCCGAAACGGAAAACATCTCCAGAGCCACCCGCAACCGCAGACGAGCAAAGGATGCGGCGCTCGAGTTTGAGCTCAATCATCCAGATGATTTGCGGCTCCTCGAGAGCCTCAAAGCCTGGCGTAAGGCCCAGTCAGCTGAAGAGCGCAAGCCCGCCTACCTCATCCTTGTTGACCGGGTTCTCATGAACATCGCGGCCGCCAAGCCCACCACCATCCACGAGCTTGGCAAGGTCAAAGGCATTGGAACGATGAAGCTCGACCAGTACGGATCGGCAATCCTTCAGATCGTCGACGCCTCATAGGTCCAGCCTGTCGCATCCGCACCGGGGGAACGGCTCGACCGGCTCAAGGTACGGCCATCCGGGAGGCGGCGGTATGTGAAGGATCGACGAGTGCAACCTGGGTTCCAACTCCGGGTGATTAATCAGGTGCATGATTTCGCCAACCACCCAACTCACGGCCTGGAAGGCGCTCGCGGTATCAGCCTCCAAGCGTTGGAAACGGGCGGCCTGATCGGTGAGATGTGGCCAAGCCTCGTCTTCTTTGCTCCGGGCAGACTCAACACATTCGATACAGGGGGAGCCGGTGACGAACGGACCAATCTGGATATCGGCCTCGGCAATGACAATGGGAAGGAACGGGACGTCCTCGGCAAGTGCCTTCCGGGCAATGTGACGCGGATAGGTCCGTGACGATACGGCAACAATGATGGTGGTCGCCGGGTCTTCCTGCCGGGCTGGACGCAGCCGTGGTCGGACTGCGGTGTCGCACGGCTTGCCAAAAGATTCGCTCCCCAGCCAGCGGGCCTGAGATTCGGTGACCGGACTGGGGTCGGTGACGTGAATGCTGGCAAGCCCATACAGGTTAAGGTTCAGGGCTAGGAGGACGCCAACGAGACCCAACCCGTGAATCTCCACCGCGGTACGCGACGCTGCAACAGGATCGAGAGTGCCGGCCCGGCTTGCGGCCCGGTACTCGGCCGCCGACATTCCCATCGGTAATGACTTCTCGAGCACGAGCCCAGAACCCTGCACCGAGTTCCAGATCTTCGCCGCTCGATCGTCGTCAATCCGGTGGGTCCGTGCCCACTGGTCAACGTCCTCTCGGGTGCAGGGGCTTCGAAGGAGATTAAAGAGTCCTTCTTCGCGATGATAGATACCGTCGAAAATGGCCCTGCGCTCCGGATAGAGTCCAATCTGAATAGACGTCAATGAGCGCCAGTATAATCCAAGGCCTTGAGGAATTTGCATAGCCATAGCATAGGAAGGCAAAGGGGATTAAACCGGGCTTTTGATGATTAGCAGGCGGAACTGGTGAATAATGTCCGGAAAATGATCTCTGTGGACTCAGGGGAGTGAATTCGGTGCAGTCACGCTGAGCGATGTAGGAAGCAGAGTAAACGGCCGTCAATGATAGCGAGTCGGCGGAGGAGCTGATCTGAACTTCGGGGACGCCTGCTCCCAGGCGTCCGATGCAAGAATAACCGGATTAGCGATCGGTGGCGGCCGGATCATGCGGTCGATGGGGGCACGCAAGGGTCGGGTGCACGCGATCGTGTGTTGCCTGTCGCCATCCGCTTCAGGGCGTGGGCAGGCCGCATTGACCTGCCCACACCCTGAAGCGATACGAACGGATTTAGTTCGAGGTCGGTGGGAGGGGCTCCTCCGGGCCGGATGGCTTTTCGCCTGCCTCGTCCTCGGCGAAGATGCCTGCCAGCAGATCATCGATTTCCGATTCCAGGTCGGACTCCTGGGTGGTGAAGAACGGCTCGGGGTTATCGAGGTCCTCACTGTCGGGAAGCAGATCGGGGTGCGACCAGAAGTGGTCTCGGGACTCTAGGTCGCCCTTCTCGAGCGCCATCTTCCAGAAAGCTGCTGCCTCGCGGAGTTTGCGGGGGCGGAGTTCAAGGCCAACAAGGTTGCCGAAGGTGACCTCAGCTGGGCCGCCGGTCGCGCGCCTACGGGTGAACATTTCTCGGAGCGCGGCAGCGTCGGGAAGGTGACCTGCGGTGGCGAGGTCGGTGACTTCGCAGACCCAACCCTCGATCAGGGCGAGGATGGTCTCGAGCTGGGTGAGGACGCCCTTCTGATCGTCGGTGGGCGCCGGGTTGAAAACGTCGGTCAGGTCGATCTCAGGCATACCCTGCGGGTTGGACATGTCGATGCCGCGGATTTGCTCCTCGACCGCCGCCATGTCGATGTTGATGTCCCGGGCCCAGGCCTCGATCGTGTCGAGCAGGTAGGCGCGAAGCCATGCGGACGAAGCAAAGAGGCGGGCGTGTGCGTGTTCGCGCACCGCGACATAGAGGAAGACTTCATCCTCGGATGCTTCTAGTTCCTCCGCGAATTCGGTGACGTTGGCGGGGACAAGGGCGGTCGTGTGGCCCTCGACAAACGGTAGCCCGGTATCGGTTGAGCCGAAGGACTGCTTGGCGAGCTCACCAAGGGCAGCGCCGAACTGCATGCCGGTCATTGTTGCCATCATCTGGTTGAGGAAGGTGGAGGCCTGTCCGCCAATCATGGCCTTCATCTCTTCAGGCATTTCCGCAATCTGTTGCTCCATGGCGGTGGAGAACGCACGGTTGAGGTTCGCGGCGACCGGTTCGGTCATGCGGCGGAAGGTCGACTGGGCGTGTGCGATCCAGTCGAGGCGGGACCATGCTTGCTCCGGGCCGTAGGAGGACTCGAGGGCCGTTGCCTCGTTAAGCCACATGTTTGCCAGGGCCAGGTTGCTCTTGACCTTTTCAACGTCCGCGTTGGTCAGGGTGTCGACTCCGTCGCGGGTGATGCTTTCGCGTGCTACCTGCTCCGCGATCTTCCAGTTGACGGGACCGTCGGGGGCTCCGGAAAGCATGGAGCGAAGCTGTCCCATGAGGGCCGAAACATCGGGGCCATTGGGATTCATTCGTGCAAAATTAGCGGGATCGAAACCTTGGGATTCCATGGATGCGATGACCTCGTCGGCGGCCTGGTCGCCGAGGACGGCACGCAGCATGTCTTTCCACTGGTCGTCGCGCGGATCCGGTTCGTTCACAGTTTGCTCCTCTTTTTCTTGTGTCCCAGGCTAATCGAGCAAACTTCTACATGCCAGTATCCGCGCTCAGGGCGAAACGCCCGTCCGGCTTGCGTGATATCCCCGGTGAGGGGGCATGATTGACCCGTGCCCTACCGAGATGACAGCCTTGCCCCGACGCCACCCAGAATCCTTTTGGGTGGCGTCGCAGCGATCGGATTCGGGGCACTTCTGACGTGGCAGGCTTTCATGCCAACCACATATCTTTACCAGGCGCCGGGGCCCGCGCTGTCCGTGACGGAGCTGGAAGGATCACCCGTTATCGTTCTCACGAACACCGATGCTCCTACCTATCCGTCGGAAACCGATCTTCACCTGACCACGGTCTCGACTTTCGGTAATCCCGAGGAGTCGGTTCTCGGCGCGGCAGCGCTCGAGGCATACCTCGATAACGACAAGAACCTGATTCCCGTCCGTGCCCTCTACTCGGAGGAGATCACGACCGAAGAAGTACGAGCATCCAGCGCCGCCATGATGGCAAACTCTCAGATCGATGCGGTTCTCGCAGGCTATGGCCTCGCGGGAATTGAAATCCCCGTGACCCTCACGATGGTGTATGTGGCAGAGGGCTCGAACGCCGAGGGACTTATTGAAGAAAACGATGTTCTTGTCAGCCTGCAGGCCCCCGGCGAGGACGCATACTTCCCGTCGACCTTCCCGCAATTGCGCGAATACCTGGCTGGTATTGAACCCGGCACCCAGCTTGAGGTCACGGTCGAGCGCGGGGGAGCAGAGCGCGTCGTCTCCTTTGAAACGATTGCTCCGACCGACGGTTCTGAAGGCTCGCTCCTGGGAGTCGGTGTGGTTACCGAACCGCAGGAAGGATCCCCGGGAGCCAATATTTCTCTGGAGAACATCGGCGGTCCCAGCGCGGGTCAAATGTTTGCGCTCGAGATCTACGACCAGCTCACCGAGGGTTCGCTCGGCGGCGACAACGTCATTGCCGGCACCGGCACGGTTGACTCACTTGGCGATATCGGGCCGATCGGTGGAATCGAGCACAAGCTGATCGGTGCCCGCAATGCTGGAGCCACCTACTTCCTGGCACCCGTGGAGAACTGCGATGAGGTTATCGGCAACGAAGTCGACGGCATGCAGATCATTGCCGTCGATACCCTTGACGATTCGGTTGAAGCTCTCGATGCAATCAAGGCCGGGGACACCGGTCACCTCCCGACCTGCGAAGGCTAAGAAAAGCTTCCCACGTGGCTCACGAGGACGTGACCGCGGCCGAATAAAGGCTGTGGCTTGGGCGAGCTGTCGGGCAATCGAAGACTTGTTGGCCGCGTGATTGCGGGGGATGTGACGCTCTGGGCCATCAAATAAATTGACGACGTCTGAGACGGAAGTTTCTTCTGCGTTTTAAACACAGTCGCCCCCGACGATGTCGAGGGCGACTGTGTTCGATGCGTTGCGGTGGCGGTTTCGTTGAACGTGACGGTGGGGTTGGCCCCGCGGTTGGACTACTCGAAGGTGGCCTTGAGGGCTGCGACGAGGCCGGGTACGGCGTCGGGGCTACCAACCACGTCGGCATCGTTGTCGTGGGAGCGGGTGCGGACCGCGCACCAGCTGTGCCCCTCACGCATGTAGCCCACCGCCATCCGAACATCCTCGCGTTCGGGATGCTCGGAGAGGGCAATAAGAGCGCGTTGCGGGTCCTTGGGAAGGTCCATTTCCGCGGACGGCGGAACAATGATGCGCTCGGCGACAATCGCCGCGCCGTCCACCTCCCCGGGCCATGCCAGTTGGGCCAGAAGCTCTTCCAGGGTTGACGCCTGGGGGAGGCCCTCCTGCTCGACTGAGAAGAGGGTATTGGGGTCGGTGATCGCGTTGACCGCGACATCGGCGGGCAACTCTTCTGCTAGTTCCGGTGCCTTCTCAAGGGCAGGAACGGCTTTGACGATCGCAAAGATGCGGATCGGAGCGTCCCAACCGTCCGTTGCCACGAACTTCTCAATGTCGGTAACGGCGTCTTTCAGGGCGGCTACCTTCGGGTCAAGGGCCTTGGGTCCATCGTTTTCCATAGGTACATCGTTGCATATGGGAGTTTCCTTACGTGCTTCGTGGCTCCCAGATTGGTGCGATACGGTAGTGGGGTAAATCTTCCGCATTATGGAGAACCCTGTGACAACTTCTTCTTTCCCGAATCGCCCGTGGAGCACGGGCGGAGGCTCCGGGACCACCTCAAGAGCCAATAGCGGCGGCGGGGGCGGAGGAGCCTTCATCCCGACCGTTATTGTCCTCGGCGCCCTGCTTTTCCTCTTCGTCATCACGGCGAATGTCTGGACCGAGGTGCTCTGGTTTGATCAGCTCGAAGCCGTGCGCGTCTTCTGGACTCAGTGGGGAGCGCAGATCGGCGTTGGTGCCGTCGCTACCCTTATCCTCGCCATTGTTTTGTGGCTCAACATGAAGCTCGCGTACCCGGCTGATGGCATTCCCGAGCCGGGGGCAATCAGGAACCGCAATCTTGACCCCTACCGGGACGGCATCAGCAAGTACCAGAAGCTGACCTTCTACGGACTTCCCGTCGTCCTCGGCCTTATTTTCGCGGCAGGGACCGGTGCGCAGTGGCGCACGGTCCTCATGTTTATCAACCGTGAACCGTTTGGCATGAAGGACCCCGAGTTCGGTCTCGATGTTGGCTTCTTTGTCTTCACGCTCCCGATGCTGCAGCTTCTCCTGTCCTTCATGGTCAAGCTCCTTGTCGGCTCGTGGATCGTCGCGCTCGTCATGCACTACCTGTACGGTGGCATCGACCCGACCCAGAAACCGCTGTACGTCTCGAAGAAGGCCCGCATCCACCTGTCGGTCCTTGGCGCGATCTCCTCGCTCGTTGCTGCCGGCTGGTTCTGGCTGTCCCGATACGAGCTCCTCATTGGCGACAACTACCGCTACGCTGGTGCGTCGTTCACCGACGTGCAAGCATCCATCCCCGCTCGCGAAATCATGACCGGCATCTGCGTCATCATCGCGGGTATCTTCGTATGGGTTGCTGTTAAGGGCGTCCTGCGCGTCGCTATCGCAGGTATCGCAGTCGCCGTGATCGCCCAGATCGTGGTGGGCACCGCATACCCGGCTCTCGTCCAGCAGTTCCAGGTACAGCCGAACGCTGTTGAGCTCGAATCGCCATACATTCAGCGCAACATTGATGCGACCCTCGCGGCCTACGGCCTCGACAACATTGATCAGACCACGTACAACGCGGAAACCGAGGCGACCGCGGGCCAGCTCCGCGAGGATTCCCAGTCGACGGCTCAGATCCGTCTGCTCGATCCAAACATCGTTTCGCCAACGTTCAACCAGCTTCAGCAGAACCGCCAGTACTACGGTTTCGCCAGCCAGCTGGCTGTCGACAAGTACGATATTGATGGCGAGGATCGCGATACCGTGATTGCGGTTCGCGAGCTCAACCTCAACGGTCTTGGCGACGACCAGCGCACGTGGGTTAACGACCACACGGTCTACACGCACGGCTACGGCGTCGTTGCCGCCTTCGGCAATACCGCTCAGGACGATGGTCGTCCGGCCTTCTACGAGCAGGGGATCCCGTCCGTTGGTGAGCTCGGCGAGTACGAGCCCCGCGTCTACTTCGGCCAGAACTCTCCGGACTACTCGATCGTCGGTGTCCCCGACGGTGCGGACGCGTGGGAGCTTGACTACCCGAACGATGATGCCCCGAATGGTCAGGTGAACAACACCTACTCGGGTGATGGTGGCCCGAAGATCGACAACATATGGACGAAGCTTCTCTTCGCCACGAAGTTCCGGGACCAGGAGATCTTCTTCTCCGACCGTGTCAACGAGAACTCGCAGATCCTTTACGACCGTGATCCCCACACTCGTGTGGAGAAGGTTGCCCCGTACCTGACACTCGACTCGAAGGCATACCCCGCCGTTGTCGACATGGATGGCGACGAGGAAACGGCCAAGGATCTGGTATGGATCATCGACGGTTACACGACGACAAACCAGTACCCGTACTCGGCACGCGAGTCCCTCGAGGACGCCACGACCACGACGGATCCGAACAGCCAGATCGTTGGCTACATCCCCGAGGAAGTGAACTACATCCGTAACTCCGTCAAGGCCGTTGTGAACGCCTACGACGGTTCGGTCACCCTGTACCGCTGGGACGAGGACGATCCCGTCCTCAAGGTGTGGGACAAGATCTTCCCCGGCCAGCTCACCGACATGAATGAAATGTCGGGCGACCTCATGAGTCACGTCCGCTACCCGGAGGACCTGTTCAAGGTTCAGCGACAGCTGCTTACCCGTTACCACGTGACGGATGCTGCTTCGTTCTACTCCGGTGGTGACTTCTGGAATGTTCCCCCGGACCCGACGGTCGGCGAGGGTGCCACGACGACGGCTCAGCCGCCGTACTACCAGACGCTGCAGATGCCGGGAACGGACGAAGCGACCTTCTCACTGTCGACCTCCTTCATCCCGGGCGGTAACACTGACAGGAACGTCCTCACGGGCTTCCTCGCGGTCAATGCCGATGCCGGTAGCGAAGCGGGAGTCAAGAACGAGGACTACGGCCAGCTCAGACTGCTCGAACTGCCACGTGACCTGACGGTCCCCGGCCCGGGCCAGGTCCAGAACAGCTTCAACGCCAACGCTGACGTCTCGCAGGAACTCAACCTGCTACGACAGGGCGGATCGACGGTTCGTTCCGGTAACCTCCTGACGCTTCCCATGGGTGGCGGCCTGCTGTACGTCCAGCCGGTCTACGTCCAGGCGTCGCAGGGTACCTCGTACCCGCTCCTCCAGTACGTTCTCGTAGCCTTCGGTGATCAGGTTGGATTTGCTCCGACGCTCGACCAGGCACTCGACCAGGTCTTCGACGGAGACTCCGGTGCCAAGGCAGGGGACTCGAACGTGGATGCGGAAGAGCGCGAGGAACGGGCTGAGGACGCAAAGGACGGCGCCACACAGGAGCCGACCGATGATGCGACCGAGCAGCCCACCGAGGAGCCGACGGACGAGCCCACCGAGGACTCGACCGGGCCGACGCAGGTCGTTGGCTCCGCGCAGGAACGCCTCGACATCTCGTTGCGTAACGCACAGGACGCCATGGAGGACTCGCAGGAGGCCATGCAGTCCGGCGACTGGGCAGCTTACGGCGAAGCCCAGGATCGTCTCGATGAGGCGCTCGAGCAGGCAGTCGAAGCCCAGCAGGAGCTCGACGGCGAGAACTGATAATCGCCGCTCCTCGTGAGCACACCAGGGAGGGCATCCGCACACATGCGGGTGCCCTCCCTTCCTAAGTCCGTACACCATAGTCGGCGTGAATTCGCGGAATGTTGCCTGTGTGAGAGGGCTAACGTAGCTCCTGCCTTGAGAATAATCCCAGCCTCACCTAAGATAGAGAAGTCGCCGCGGGGTGGAGCAGTTCGGTAGCTCGCCGGGCTCATAACCCGGAGGTCGTAGGTTCAAATCCTGCCCCCGCAACTGAGTGCGAAGCCTCGGAACCAACAGGTTCCGGGGCTTTCGCCATTTCCACGGCAGATTCAGGCAGTAGAGCCGAGAGCGGCACCTGCAAGAACGCGGCACTCTTTACAAGATCTTCGGCTGACCAGCTGGTCTTTCCAAGCACTTTCCTTGAGAGTGATGACTTGTGGAGGCCAACAAACTCTGCGAGCTCGATCTGCTGCTTTCCTTGTCGGCGGAGCCAAAGGAGAACGTTCTCCCCAATAATCTGATCGACCGTTAGAGACGGTGTGAAGTAGCTAAGCGTCATGCTTCGATTATCGCACCCAGTCGCAACATGTGCAACTAGGCGAGTTTGACAAGCCGTGTCTCAGTCGTCATTATTGCAGTATGAAGTTGCACCTGACACAACCCGACGCACACAACGCGACAGCTCGGCTCCTGACAACAACTGATGTTGCCGAGATTCTGCAGGTCTCCCGGTCGACCGTTTTGAATTGGTGTCGTGATGGGCGCATTCTTGCGATTCGTTTGCCTTCCGGGCAGTACCGCGTGCCTCAGACGGAGCTTGATCGGATCCTGACGCCGACATCCCCATCCGCGTCCTCGGCAGCTTCACCTTCGCGCGCGCCGGCCGACATTATTCCCGGCCAAGGGGAGTTGCTATGAGATTGCTTCGGGGTTTTGCGGCGATGCTGGCGGTCGTGGTTATCCCAGCGTCGGTTCGAGCTCAGCTTGATTGGGAGCTGTGCTCGTGATGTCTGATCGTGTGGATGTGGGTGAACCCTAGTGGCTGCGAATACTGATTTCTTTGTTGTTCGTAAGGGTGCGACGGCGGTTCCTAATGGTCTGGTCCACAACAAGAAGCTCTCGTGGGCTTCGCTGGGCTTGATCGTGTATTGCTTGAGTCTGCCTACTGGTGCGCGGGTGGGTTACCGCGAGCTCCAGGGGCGGGGCTTGGGGGAGAAGGCTACCCGTAAGGCGCTGATCGAGCTTGAAGAGCTTAGTTACCGGTTCCGGTTTAAGCATCGCCGTCAGGGTCGTATTCGTGAGCTGACGATTGTCGCGGACACGCCCTTAACTCCGGGCGAGGCATACGCCGCTGCGCTCGAGCTGATGCGCGCCGGTGGCTTTGTCGATTCGGAGATTATCTCGTGCGCGTCCCACCCAGATTTCTCAGTTCCCACACCGCGCCCTGTTTCAGAGTTATCCACAACCGCAAGCGCTGCCGAGTCTGCTAATTCTCACCGTGCGGCAACAGGTGCCGCACGGTACGACCAGCCAAAACGCTCACCAAAGAGCGCTAAGCGAGAATCATTCGCAGGTGAGGGTGGTGTGGGTCGCAAGTTATCCACAGTCCCCGCCGTGAGTGAGAAACTCTCGCGTCAGCCACAAGTCGCTGACCAGCAAGAACATGGTGTTTCCGCAGGTCGTACCGTGCAGTGCTCTACCGTGGCACGGTGGGGCACGGCGCAAGTATCTAAAGATACTTCCAAGGATATTTCACTACGTTCAATATCCACTCCAATCCATTCCAGCAACGCTGCCGGGCCCGGCGATGGTGTGGTGGGAGTGGAGATTTCGGCGGTTCACAGTTCGGACCAGGCCCCTGCGGGGCCGTCCGAGCCACGTGTGCCTAACTGGGATCTCATCGTTGAGGCGGTTCCTGATGAGCAAAAGCGAGGGTTGATGGGTAAGGCTGCTCAACGAGTGTCGGACTCACTTGAGATGCTTATAGCGGCGGGATGGACCTCTCGCCAGTTACGCCATCGGCTTGCCGATAACCCGTTGCCACCGAAGGTGCGCAACATGCCGGGATTGCTGATTTCACGCATCGACGCGATGAAGCTTATCCCGGTTCCCAAACCCCCGGCCTCACGGTCAACCAACACAACCCGTGATGATTCTCCCCAGGCTGTGGGGCCGGCCATGACCAAAGAAGAGCGCCAAAAAGTGCTCGAAGAAACCGCTGAGATGCGCGCCGAGCTTGCCCAAAAGTTCGCCGCACGTCGAGCAACTCCACAAAGGACACCATGATGAATTCTCCCCGACCTTCAACCCCACGCCAATGGGCGGTGCTCATCGTCGCCCTCCTAGCTGTCGCTGCTATCGGCTTTGCCGGTTTTAAGCTCGTCTTCGATGGCGACGACACGGGCCAGCGTCAAGAGCTCACCGAAGCGGTCGAGACCTACCAGACCACTCGCACCTCCCATGAAGCTCTCCTAGTTCAGGCCGAAGAGCTCTCCGATGGGTGCTACATCAACACCGGCGAGGACGGCGTTGCATGCGACGACCTTGATGATTCAATCGAAGCTAGCCGCGCCCATACGCCCCTCAACATCGATGTTGCTGACGTCGCTGCCGCCGATCTGGCTGAGACGATCGAGCAGGTGAAGTCTGCTACCGCAGCACTGGCCGCAAACCAAGCCGAACTCCAAGAGAATATCGATTCGGTTACCCGCATTATTGAGGTTGCGCGCGGTTTTTGGATCACTGGCGAGGTTGATGTCGCCCTTGATGGTGTCGATACCCTCATCGCAGACTCTACATCCACGCTCCAAGCGGCCGAGAAAGCTCCAGGCGTCGATGACGGGCTGATTAAGCCCGTCAAGGATGGACTGGCGGAGATCAAGGATCTTCAAAAGACGTTGACCAGCGAGTATGACACCATGCGTGAGTCTGATCGAGCAGAAGACGTCACCCGGCTCTTCCAGCTACACGGCTCTCTGTCAGCTGACCGCAAGAAGCTTGAAAGTGCGATCAAGGCTGCCGGGGGCACGGTGGATGAAACTCCACAGTCTGTCGATGAAAGCAATGACGCTAGCGGGCAAGCAGTCCACGGCCAATCATCATCCTCACAAACACCAAACTCTGCGGCTCCACGAGCGACAGGATCATCGACCCCATCACATGCCCCTAAGCCGGCACCGCAAGCACAACCCAAGACCGCACCTAAGCCGCAGCCGACGGTAGCGCCGAAGCCGGCTCCTAAGCCGCAGCCGACGGTAGCGCCGAAGCCGGCTCCTAAGCCGCAGCCGACGGTAACGCCGACTCCTAAGCCGGTTGATATCGCTCGTGCAACTTGGGTGTGTGAAGGGAACACGCAAGGTGAAACCGAGTGCCATTTCGAGTGTTTTAACTCGGCTGGTGTTCAGGTGCCGTGCGATTTTTAGAAACGTCTCGCCTCTATCGGCGGGAGAAGAGCGGGATAACCCGCATCATCACAATGAAGGAGGAAACAGTGGATTCACCTACTGTTCGACTCAAGACAAGGACGGTATCGTTCTTGTCTGCACTACTGGTCATGCTCGTGGGCATGATGAGTTTACCTACCCCGGCCCAAGCTGTGCCTTTCTTTGCTGGCTCGGGCCATGAGATTACGCTTTCTGATGGCACCTCGATCAAGCTCCAAGCAATCGCCCCTCCCGCAGGGGCCGACCAGAGTCTACCTGTCTGGTGCATCGACCTGTCCAAGAGCCAGCCGGGCCGCGAGGACGTCGTCAGCATCGCCACGTTGACCGACTCGAAAATGTGGGGGCCGGCAGAACTTGATCTGACGGTGCCACAGCTAGCCGTGATTCTTGACGAGTATCAGCTCTCAACCGATGCCGATACGCTTGCCGCTATCGCTTACCTCGTTCACGCGAACCTGGAAGAGTCTACTCCCCAGCCCGAGCTTGGGATTTATGATTCACAGTCGGCTGTGGACTGGCTGGTTGGCAAGGTCTCAACCGAGGCTCCCACGATCCATGCCCGCGCCATTGAGCTTGCTCAGTATGGGCGCGATAGTGCGGCTGTAAGCTACGGAAACGCTGCTGGTGGAGAACCGGGAACCCGTGAGGGCATCATTGAGGGCATTGGCGTCAAGAACGGTGGCGGTGATTGGATCGCTGGCCGTGATATGACCGTCACGATGAACGGTCCAGCCGTGTTCGCCGACACGGGCACTCAGGAATGGAAGGGCAAGTCACAGGCAGCAAGCCTCCAGCTCGCCTGGACGGCTACCGGCAACGGCGAAGTCACATTCTCCACGCAATTCGATGCCACTCCTGCCGAGCTCAACGTCCTACGTAATCCGGATGTGCAAGACACGATCCAGTTCCCCAAACCCGTTGACCCTGAATTCATCACGATCCCAGGCAACACCTGGTGGGTAAACTTCGACTTCCAGCCAGTAGGCGTCTCGCACGTGGAGAAAATCTCCGACACGGGCACATTCACCGACACCTTCACAGCCGCTGCCGATCCAGATTATGGCTCGGGTCAGTGGCTCACACTCGATAATGGCACCCCGGTGCCGGTGACCTACAAGGTCTCGGCGTACCATACGGGCAACGTGCCACCGGCTCAGTCTGCAACGGTGCCCGATGGTGCGGAACTGATCGGGACTCAGACTGTTGTCGCTCACGGTCCGGGCGAGCTCAGCGCCGATTTCACCACCGATAAGCATGGTTTTGCGACGGTGGTATGGGAAGTAATCAAGGCTGACCAGCCGAGCGAGTATCGCGACTATATTGCAGGGGATTGGGCGGATAGTTACGGCATCCCGGCAGAGACGACCTCCTATCGTCACCCAGTCGAGGTAGATTCCACGCTCTCGATTCGCACCACGAAGTCGGGAACCTATTTTGTTGATGACCTGTGGGTGACGGGTTTCCCTGCCGATCACGGCGATTTCACTGGCGATGATCGATTCGGTCCTGATACTCAGGCAATGAACCAGGCACTGTACTTCTTCCCAGCAGGCACGACCGTCTCCGACGATAACGCGGATGCTGGCCAGCTGATTGCGCAGGTTGATGTTCCGGCAAAGAACGGATTTTATCCCTCGGTTGGTTCGACGGAGTTTAAGGCGTTGACAGGTGATGACGGTGAGATGACGCCTGGTACATACGTGTTTGTCACCTCCTTTGCCGGCGATGACCGCGTCAAGCCTTTCACCTCATCCTTCGAAGACGTCACTGAACAGTTCACTGTGACAGCTGAGCCATCCATTCACACCACGCTCATGTATGAACAGTCACGCGGACCAGTTCCCGGTTTTGGGACTCGTACGCTCGTGGATGTGGTGACCTACACCAACCTTGAGCCGGGCAAGACGTATGACCTTGAGGGCACACTCATGGATAAGGCCACAGCCGAGCCACTCCAGAATCAGGATGGTCAGCCGGTCACCTCAAGACTCTCGTTTACTCCAGAAACAGCCAACGGCACTGTCGAGGTGGCCTTCGAGGTGGACGCGGCGTTGTTTGCGGGCAAGACCACCGTTGCTTTCGAAAAGCTCACCCAGGACGGTCGTGAGGTCGCGATTCACGCCGACATCACGGACGAGAACCAGACACTCACGTTTGAGCCGGGCACAGAGCTGAAGACCACGGCTACAGACACGTCTGATGGCGACAAGCTCATTGAGCGTATTCCTAGCGCCTCGATCACTGACAGGGTGTGCGACGTGAACAAGACGCTTATTCCGGGCACCGAGTATGAGATCGTCACGGCACTCATGGAATCTGATGGTGAGCCAGTTCGTGACAAGGACGGTGCGCCCGTGACGGTGACCACGAGGTTTACCCCGCAGTCGAGCGATGAGTGTGCCGAGGTCGTCATCGAGTTCGATGCCACTCTCGTGCGAGGTAAGACGGTAGTCGTGTTCGAAGACGTCTTGCTTGATGGTGAGGTTATTGGTATCCATCACGACTTAGACGATGCCGATCAGACGGTGACGATTGAAGAACCCACCCCGCCCGCGCCGCCGCCGGCTCCCAAGCCAACCCCGCTTCCCAAGACTGGCGCAACAGTGACCATTCTTGCTGCTAGCGGTCTTGGGCTTGCTGCCCTGGGCGGCATCCTTGTCCTGCTACGCCGACGAGGCGTGGTGTAACAGACGAACGACGACCACCGTGTTTCTTTTGAACGGGTAACTCGGTGGCCGCCGTCGCCGGTGGGGGCAGAGCGTTTTTACGTGCCTTTCATCTGCCCCCACCATCCTCTCCATTGACCCGTACAGGGAAAATAGAAAGAAGTTGATTATGAAAGCCCGTGTGCTTATTGCTGGCAGTGTTTTAGGAGCCAGCCTTCTGGGATTCAACGTTATCCCAGCCAGTGCGGTCGGCCAAGAGGACGACCCGCGCCCACTCGCTGTCGAGGATGTACCTCCGACCCCTGGCGAGGAGGAAACACCTGATCTTCCACCAACCCCGACAACACCTACCGAGCCTGACACTCCTGAGGTTCCAACCGATCCGGAAACCCCCACCGAACCGGAACTCCCGGTTGAGCCTGAAGAGCCGGTGGTTCCAACCGATCCGGAAACCCCCGCCGAACCGGAACTCCCGGTTGAGCCTGAAGAGCCGGTGGTTCCAACCGATCCGGA
>NZ_JBQCYC010000001.1:218988-271235 GCF_052087705.1 Flaviflexus sp.
AACCCCCGCCGAACCGGAACTCCCGGTTGAGCCTGAGGAGCCGGTGGTTCCGATAACGCCAACCGTTCCGGGCCAACCGTTGACGCCGTCGGTTCCACAAAACGTTGACCCTGTGCCAACCCCGCGTCCGAGTCTCCCCTCGCGCGGTGAGACTTTAGTGCCGGTGACGCCAGCATCGAGCCTGTGGTCCTACGTGCCAGTCCCGAAGACCATCTCTAGTGGCCTTGGTGCGGGCGTTGAGCGCGTGGCCGAGCAGATGCCTGTGCACGAGCCTGAACTGGCTTATACGGGTGCTGGCGTGGGCACCCTTGCCTTTGCTTCGGCAGGCTCGCTTCTTGCCGGGATTGGTGCTTTTCGCACGTCCAAATACAAGCAGGCAGCCACGAAGCGGACCCCGAAGCATCTACGCAAGGAGGATGAGTCATGTTAGAACAAGCTGTCGAACTGTTTACCAAGTTCGCGATTATCGGCGGCGGTCTGTGGACGGTGTGGGGCGTGATTACCCTTGCCGGTGGTCTTCGCGATCATAACGGTGCCCAAACCCAGACGGGCATGTGGCAGGCGATCGGTGGCGGGCTCATTATTGCTGCTGCCGCCCTGTTCTCCCAGGTACAGATCTAGGCGGCCTGCATGGCTCTGGAAGTCAAGGTCTATCGGGAAGTGACCCAGTATCAACCCAAAGTGCTCTTTGGGATGAGCTGGCGACAATTCGGCATTGCTGCGCTCGGCCTGCCAGTGTTGGCCGCGATCTATGCCGGGTTCTATCTTCTTGGACTTGATGATCTCGGAGTCCTAGTTGTGTGCCTGTTAGGGGTCCCGGCCGCCGCCCTTGGTTGGTGGCGGCCGATGGGGGTTCCCTTCGAAAAGTACTGGGGATACATGTGGGCGTTTCGCCAGGGTCGCAAACGCTACCTCTATCGCCAAACACCCACGACAAGTGAAGGACAAGATCATGGTCAAATCGCGCCGCAAAGCCGTAAAGCTCGCCGCGCCTTTGCAGCCTTTGAAGCAACAAACTAAAACGGCCAAGGACTACTCTCGCCGCCAGCGTGCCTCAGCTCAGGGTCAGATTCAATACTCGGCCATGACCGAGTCGGGCCTGTGTTGGTTGGGAGGGAACCGTTATTCGATCACCTTGAGCCTGTCTGATATTGACTATCAGCTTGCTCCGCCGCAGGTCCAAGAAAACCTGGTCGAGCATTATGCTCGCTTTCTGAACGCTCACCTGTCAGGTCAACACGTCCAGATCACGATCTTAAACCGAGTCCTTGATAAGGACCGGCTGATGGATCAAGTGGAGATTTCTCCGCGTGGGGATGGCTATGATTCCCAGCGCCAGGAGTACAACTCGCTCATCGCTCGACGCTTGGAGACCGGGCGTAATAATACGGTGACCGAAAAGTACCTCACGTTATCGATTGAGGCCGAGTCTGTAGAAGAAGCCAAAGTCATTCTTTCGCGCATGGCAGCCGAGGACGCGGCAGCGCTGCGCTCGGTTGGAGGGTGCAAAGCAGAACGCCTCGATGGGCAGGCCAGAGTGAGGCTTTTGCAGACCATGTTGCGCCCCCATGCGCCCGCAGATTTTGACTATGTTTCGCTCATTGGTCAAAAGCAGACCACGAAAGACTTTGTTGCGCCATGGCTCATCGATGTTTCACACCCGGATAAGGTCTTGCTCTCATCGTCGGGGGATCGATACTGGCAGACCATGATTCTGCGGGATTTACCGAATTGGATGAGTGATCGTCTTCTGAAAGAGCTCTCGGAAATTCCAGCAGATCTGACGGTGTCGATCCATTTTGATCCAATCGACCAGGCTGAAGGTTTGAGCCTGGTCAAGCGGCAGATCGCGGGGATGGACATCCAGCGCTCGACCGAACAGCGCAAGCTTGCCAAGCAAGGCCTTGGGGAGGACCTGCTTCCGCACGAGCTCCAAAGCGCTCACGAAGAAGCTCTCCAACTTCGCACCCAGCTGGAACAGTCTAATGAGAAGCTGTTCACAACCAGAATTATCGTTGGGGTGGCAGGCGATACGCCCGACCAGCTCGATGAGGCCGTCAAGCGAGTCAAGCGCGTGTGCGGTAAGCACTCATGCACGCTAGAGAACCTGAAGTATATGCAGCTGGATGGGCTGAACGCGATCTTGCCGCTGGGGGTGTGCAAGGTCCCGGTCTACCGGACCCTGACAACCGCAGTGGGTGCCGTGATGGTCCCGTTTACTACCCAAGAACTCTTAGAGCCCTCGGGGAACTTCTACGGGGTCAATGCCTTGTCAAAGAACCTGATTATGGCCGACCGCACGAAAGCGATGAATGCGAACGCCTTCACGCTAGGAACCTCTGGGTCTGGCAAGAGCCAGTTTGCCAAGTTCGAGATGGAACAGATTTTCCTACGCCGGCCCAACGATGAGATCCTCATTATTGACCCTGAACGGGAGTATCGGGCTCTAGCTGGTGAGCTTGGAGCAACAACGGTCAATATCTCCGCCGGATCCAACGATTCGATTAACCCGCTGGATTTAGATAAGACGATCACGGCGACCGAGGGCGATCCGATCCGCGCCAAGTGTTCCTACGTGTTGTCCCTGTGCGAGGTTCTCCTAGGTGGGGCCGAGGGGTTAACGCCAACGAAACGCTCCATCATCGACCGCGTCACGCAAGGAATCTATCGGGCCTACTGGAATGATCCAGCGGCCCTGCCACCCACACTAGAAACGCTCTATGACGGGCTACGAGGCGAACCCGAGCTCGAGGCCGGCGAGATTGCCACCGGCCTAGAACTGTATGCACGCGGGTCTGCTAAAGGGTTTTCTCGTCAAACAAACGTGGATACCACGAACCGGGTTACGATCTACGACATTGCCGATTTGGGTAAGGATCTACAGACCTTCGGCATGATGGTGGTCCTAGAGGAAATCTGGGCGCGTATTGCGCGCAATAAGGCACGCGGTGTGCGCACATGGCTGTACATCGACGAATTCCACCTGCTATTCGCCAATGATTATGCGGCTGAATACTGCCAGTCCATCTTCAAGCGCGTCCGTAAATGGGGCGCGGCTGCTACCGGTATCACCCAAAACATTGAAGAGCTCCTGCTCAATGACCGGGCTCGCCTGATGCTCTCAAACGCTGATGGGCTTTTTCTGCTAAACCAGCAGGCTACCGACGCCGATGCCCTGACCGATCTGCTCAAGCTATCCGAGCAGCAGCGCACCTACTTCACCAACGTCGATCCAGGGTGCGGTCTGCTGCGGATGGGAGCCGCAGTGATTCCCTTCGATAACACGATGGACCCTGCAAGCCACATCTTCAAGGTCTTCTCCACCCGATTCGAGGAGCTTACCCATGCTTGACCCCACTCTTTCTCCATTGAACCTCCATTCCATCGCTTCCAATCACGCTCTTTTGACAGACGATCGCTTAAGCGAGATAGCCGCTCATCCCATGGCCTGGCCCAAGCTGGTCACATGGGCCAACTATCTCCTCCAACTCCCACACGAGGATCGCCCAAGCATCCCGGTTCCCCGTCCACCTGAGAATTTCGACCCGTCAACCACGCCCGCTACGGTCACGCCTGCGGCACCCGCGGAGATTCCTCAAGCGCCGCTGCCGCGCACAAAGAAAAACAGAGCGCCTCTCTTTATCCTCCTTCTAGCGCTGGCGGTCGCGGCGGGCGTGGGATGGACGGTCATCCCCAGTCAATCCAGTCAGCCCGCACCCACGACGGCACCTGCACGTGAGGAGGCCTCCACGCCATTGCCCGAGCCAGTGCCGGCGGACGATCCTTCCCTTACTGCTTCTGGCGCTGGCTTCACCTGCACGGCTAGACAGGCAGTGGTGACCTGCTGGGGGCAAAATACCTACGGCCAACTTGGCACCGGCATGGCAAGTGAGGATCACTACTACTCCTTCGAGGTCGATGAGCCAGTGCTGCGCCTGGTTGCCGGCGCGGACTTTGCCTGTGCCAGCTCGGCGACGACGGTGACGTGTTGGGGTGATAATCGGTGGAAACAGGCCGGAGATTCCGACATTCGCATCCTGCCGCCAACCACACTCCCCGCACTGTCGCCCATTGATGGGCTCACCGCCGGCAACATCCACGCATGCGTGCTCAGCGAGGACAACATCGTGTGCTGGGGCTCGGATTATTCGGGTCAGCTCGGCTCAGGTACTCAAGGCGAGCAAGGTGCAGGGCTCACTGAGATCACGTTACCGGCGGGGCAGATACCCCAAGATATCTACGCCTCCGGGTTTACCACCTGTGCCCACACTGAAGCCGACCTGGTGTGCTGGGGTGCCAATGACGAGGGGCGGATTAACGACACCGACGAACGCATCCTGCCACCCACGGTCGTCCACCAGGACGCCTCATGGTGACCGGCACGCCGTTTCGTCGCACTGACTCTGTGCGCTACGTTTCTCCCCACCTGAAACAGGAACAGATACGTACCGGACGTGCGCGCCTGCTTGGTAAGCACGGGCCACAGCACCAAGGGCTTGTCACTGGAGGCTCTGGCCGGCCACGATCGAAACTGAAACGGAACGCGAGCAAGGCTGCCAGCATTGCCAGCGTTGCCAGCAAGGCTGGCAATCTGACGGAGGGCAGTGTCCTGCCGGCCAGCCAGATGAAGAATATGCGCGGGGCTGGACAGCGTCTTACCGAGACCTATCAAAGGGTGGCGGTGATTGGGCAAGCGACCAGCCCACATCAGGACTCCGACGAGCGCGCAGGTGGCCTTAGCGGCGCGTTCGTGCGCTCGGGTGCGGCCCGGTCCGCACGCCCAGCTCAACAGGCATTGAAACGCTCTGTAGGGGCCTCACAGAATGCCACTCGGCATGCAGGTAGACAGGCCGCGACCGCTATGCAGCGCGCGGCGGTGCGTACCGCCCACGCGCTGGCGGCCGTTGTCCGCAAGATTGTGGCCGCTGCGTCCCTCAAGATTGGGGCGATCTCGCTCGTCGTTGTCGCAGTTTTAGGTATCGTTGCCGTGATCGTCTCGATCTTACCGTCCTTCATTTTTGGTCTCGATGTTGAAACGAGAAAGGTTAGCGCTGCGGTTCCCGGCGAATACGCCACTTATGTTCTCGAAGCCGGCCAGCTGTGCGAAGGATTAAGCCCATCGATCATCGCTGCTCAGATCGATGCTGAGTCTGGATGGAACCCGCGTGCAACCTCACCGGTGGGTGCTCAAGGCATCGCTCAGTTCATGCCTGGCACGTGGGCCAGTGCCGGCAAAGACGGTAACGGCGATGGTATCCGAGATCCGTATAATGCGGCAGATTCGATCATTTCCCAAGGCCACTACATGTGCCAACTGCTCGATCTTGTCGAGTCTCGCTTTGGTGAGCGTGACATCGTCTTAGCCCTTGCTGCTTATAATGCCGGGTTTGGTAACGTCATGAACTTCAATGGTGTTCCACCATTTTCAGAAACTCGCGCATATGTCGAGAAGATACCCCATCTTGCGGCCACGACCTACGCCACTTTTGGCGTGGCCGGCCAGGTCGGTGGGCCGATGGTCGATGACTATCCATGGGCTGGCGTTGTGCGCTCCGCGGACGGTTCTGTCACTTCGCTCTATAACACGGTCAACTGGTCCACCCGCTTTTATTATGGCAACTGTACCGATTTCGTGTTCTGGCGCGTCAACCGGGACATGGGTGTCGAGTTCAACGGTGCAGATACGGCCTGGGTCTTTACTCATCCCACGCTCACGCCCTTAGGAGGAAACGGGCGCGAGTGGGGTAAGCCGGGCAATATGCCCGGCTGGCAGACAGTGACAGATCCAGCTCAAGCCCAACCAGGTGACGTCGTTTCCTTCGAGTCTGGAGCCTTTGGGCACACTAGCCCCTTCGGGCATGTGGCATACGTATCCGCCGTTGACTTAGATGGCAGTATTACCACGGAAAACTATGGGCTAGGTCAGTACTACATCGAGACCATTCCGGCCAGTACCGCTAGATCGTTGATTGCTTCTGGACAGATCGTGATTAAGCATAACCCCGCGCTAAGCGGAGCAGGGGAGGACTAGTGGAAGACTTCATTAAGAGGATGCTCGAAGACATCTTCTCCAACACTTTCCTCATTAGCTCAGATGCGCTGAGCAAAGAGATCTCCGGTTACAACGAGACAGCCTTCGCCCTTGCGAACACGATCAACGACACAGCCGTTAAACCGATTGCCGCTATCGTTGTTGCCATCATCCTTGTCCTTGAGCTCGCGCGAGTCTCCTCACGCTTTGACGGGGATTCAAAGACGGGCGTCCAGGTTATCGCCTCCATCATGATCAAAGCAGCGATGCTGATCATCGCCATCCAAAATGTTGACCTCATTCTCGGTGCCATCAACGAGATTGGGGATACCATCATCGCCTCTATCGGTGGGATCACCAGCGACCAAGTCACGTCAGCCGCTGACATCGATTCCCTTGACATGGGAACCTTAGAGCAAGTCGGGGCGATGATTATCTTGTTCATTCCGTGGCTAATCGCGATCGTAGCCGGCATTGCCGTCAAGCTTGTTGTCCTCTTACGCTTCGCTGAGGTCTATATTCTTTCCGCTGGAGCAACTTTGCCGCTGGCGTTTCTCGGGCACGAGGATACGAAACAAATCGCCATTGGCTACTTAAAGCGCTACGCGACAGCCGTCCTACACGGGGTGATGATCTTGGTGGTTATCGCTATATACTCCGCCCTCCAAATCGGAGGGAGCAACATCCCCGAGGACTTCTCCCTATCAGAAGTCATGAAGAGCTTTGGAGATTTCCTCCTTGGCCCAGTCTTGTTCTTGTTCCTCATCTTCGGCTCAGGTAAATTCGCCCGAGCGCTCGTGGGTGAAGGATAGGCGCACTATTCTTACCTGTCATCAGCCGATAGGATCGTGATGGAGGGAAGGGGCACCATGAGTAGATTCGCGCAGCTGAAGGGCTTTGCTCTCCCGTCAAGCCTTGATGCGCTGGAAGGCCCTACATGGGGTGGAACTATCGAGCTACACCACTCGGTGATTTGGGCACCGGACTCCCAGACCATTACTTTGTCCGACTTCGGTCAGGCTTTCCGTGCCTACGTGGCACTAATCAACGAAGGTACCCAAGGCGAGCAAGAACGGTGGATGAATCGCGACGTACTGATAGAGGTGTGGCCACGCTTGATTCTTCCCGACGTCACCTACGAGGCATGGATGACGAGATTTCCTCAGCTGCCAACGAATCAGTTGCTATGTCGCTCTTAGAATTTCAGTCTGAGGTTACGCAGATCGCCCTGACTGCGTTAGAGCCTTACGGCTTTGTCCTAGCTGGATCTGGAGCAATACGAGAGCACGGGTTAATTACCCGGCCCACCGAAGACATCGATCTATTTAGTGTGCTTGAACTCCAGGCAGCTTTACCGGCCGCGCTTGACCGGCTCGTTGAAGTATTAGATCGCCATCGGTTCGACGTACACACCGTACGGCGTTCTGATTCTTTCGCCACTGTCCACGTTTGCCGCGGCGACCTCATCCTGCGGTTGGATCTCGGCTTCGATTATCGAGCACATATGCCTGTGCGCCTCGGCGTCGGCCTCGCCTTGGATCGCAAGGACGCTGTTGGTGCGAAGGTGGCCGCCTTGTTTTCACGGCACGAAGCGCGTGACTATCTTGATGTTGATGCAATCCGGCAATCGGGGATTTTCGCTGATGATGAGCTCATGGGCCTGGGCGAGAGTATCGACGCGGGTTTTGATCGGAACTGGTTTTCCAAGGTTCTCCGTTTGGTCGAGCACGTTCCTTATGCTGCCGTCAAACACTATGGTCTTAGCCGGGACGAATTCACTAACGTGCAAGGCCGACTCGTGTTGTGGGCTGATGCGATAGTACCTCGCCACGTTCCCCAATCACGTCGATATATCATCAATCGCTTAGAAAACCGTTCGAACTCGTCTCCGACGAGCGACACTCACAAGCCAAAGCGTTATCAACGATAAGGCCCGTTCGCGGGCACACCCGGCTTAGCTAATGATCTGGAGATACTGTAACCTAGGAAAGTTAACTATCCCGGTCAGGTCGAGGCGCGAGGTGTGGCAGTGGCAGTCGAACTCGACGGGTCGGCCATGTAGCCCCGCACTCAAGAGAACCTAAGCGGAACAGCGCAGCTTCCAGTTTGCTAGCCTGTTTGATTTGTCGTGATAAGCGGAGTAGCGGTGTCGCGATTGAGGGTGGAAGTCGAATGCCCCTTATTTATCGCGTCTCGTGGAGTACTCTAGAATGTAACTCGAACGAGTTGTGTTGAATTGATACCGAAGGAGTTATCATGAATTTCATTAAGAGCAAGCTTGCGTTATCACTTGCTTTGGCCAGTGTTCTCTCGGGCCTAGGGGTTGTGGGTGTGAGTACTCATGCCGAGGCTGCTGGTTGTTCCCTTTCTGCTTCTACCTACTATGCTTCATCTGCTGGTAACATCCACGGTGTCGCGAAGCGATCCGGGTGTGGCAACACCCGCAGCGTGACATCAGCGCTTTATCACGAGATGCCAGGGTTCCTCCCTGATGCTCGAATTGCGTCGGCAACGAGGTCGATTACCAACGGAAATGTGACCTCAGTAGCAATAGCGAATCGGGGCTGGAATTACTATACGAAGGCCTCAGACTCAGCCGGCGCTTCGGCTCGATCCGCGATCTATGCACACTGAGCTATAATTCTTCTGGTAGAGAGTTGTCGATATGCCTGTTGCTACGTTGGAGTCTGTGTCGTTTTCGTACGGTCGTAATAGAGTTCTGAATGATATAGATTTGAATCTCGATAATGGGGTCACCGGGATTCTTGGGCCAAATGGTGCCGGCAAGACCACAATGTTACAGCTATTGACACTTAATCTGCGTCCGAGTATTGGTTCTATAAAGATCAACGGAGCGAAGGTCACCAATGAGGCTCAGGCACGAAAGTGCCGTGGGCTCATTGGTTACCTTCCTCAGCGATTTGAGGTAATGTCCTTAAGGTCGGTCAGAGCCAACGTTGAATTTGCGGCGTGGGCTCATGGTGTGCCCACTGCTGATTGTGCGAGGGCAGCCGATCACGCTATTGCAAGGGTCGGACTGGAGGATCGTTCAAACACCAGAGCGTTTCGTCTTTCTGGAGGGATGCGTCAACGCCTCGGACTGGCCTGTGTGATCGCCCATGAACCGAAGATCCTAATACTTGACGAACCTACAGTCGGTATTGATCCGGTTCAGCGATCACAGATGAGAAAGCTCTTCCGAGAGTTATCTGCTGATTCCGCTGTTCTGCTTTCGACTCACCTAGTCGACGATGTCACACATGTGTGCGACAGGGTTCTTGTTTTAAATCATGGTGCTGTGAGGTTCGATGGGTCTGTCAATGATCTTGAACAGATCGGTCGTGAAGGTGTAGCGCAAGATCGACATGGCTCTGCTGCTGAAAATGGTTATTTGAGGATTGTGCAGGGTCATGAGTCGTAGTTTTCGTCCGCAGAGGACTTGGTTTCTTGTTGGCATCTTTATTGTCAATGCTCTATTGGTTCTCCTCCTGACAACCGAGCCGATTAGATCTTGGATTCCGACTGACAGCCGCGGAATTGTGGTGTCCTTTCGAGAAAACAGTTTCGTTTTAGGGTTAATTGGAGCGTTCACCGGTTTTAGTGTTGGCAGGCTGTTCCTGCCGGATTCAGTCGTCCTCGGGCGTTCGAGTGCACGGCATCCAAAAGCGGTCGGACGTGTGCTTATTGCCCCTGCTTGTGCGGCTCAGGTTTCTGGCTACCTCACGGGTATACTCGGCGCTCTGGCAATGGTTGGATTTGAACGTGGCAGCGAGGTCGTCTTACCTATTCTTGCGGTGTGTCTTGGTCTTTTAGGCTTGACGGTCTGGGGATTCTTGATAGGAAGCACCCTGCGAAGTAACGTCGGAATTTTTGCAGTGGTGATTATTGTCTTGATTCTTGTATATGCGCCGCTTGTAGTGAATTCATATGTTCTGCCAGATTCAAGTGTTTCTGCGCGTGCTTTGGGCATGGTGTGGGCAATTAATGAGCCGAGTGCGGATCTCACGTTTAGCTACCTCGCTGAGATGACTCGAGCACTCTTTTACTTAATGATCCTGATAGTTGGCTTGTTCCTATTTGTTGTCCTGTTTCGCGCGAAAGGTGCCAGACGTTCAGGGATCGAGTACTCAGCGGCAGCGATGATGGCAGCTGCGATTGTAACGATTTCTGGCATCGGAGTACTTATTGTTCCGCAACCGTTTGTCAAGGATGGCTCGGCAATCCCGTGCGAGTCTTCGGGTAAAGTGGAGGTTTGCCAATATCCGGTTTATCAGCCCTTGGTTCCGACAGTTGCCTCAATAGGACACCAGTTTTCTGAGGTCATCCCTGGTATTATTTCGGCGATGCCGGTTACGGAGTACGACGAGTCGGCAGTTCCAATTCCGCGCCCGTATGGATCTGAGCAGGCGTGGACACGTGCCACCTCCCAGTCATTCGCAGACTTTCTGTCTGGTGTGACTGTATGTTTCAATAAGCGAGACAGTGGCGTAGAGGTTTCGGAAGAGTCTCTCCTCCGTAGCTTCGACCTGTCAGAAGAGCTTATACGCAGAACTGGTTTGGAAGGTGAGGGCCAGAGCCGCCACGACTCAGATTTCAGCAAGTACCTGAGTAGCATGTCTGCGCAGGAATTCTCTAGGTGGTTCGATGAGAATGCAAACAACATCAGAGCCTGTGCAATATCCGAGTAGGTTGTAGGCGCGTGCGAAACGTCATCTTCTGGCTTGAGGGGAGAGCAAGGCAGACGCTGCTCGGCGTTTTTATCCTTGCTCCAGTGGCTCTGTTCTTTGGTTGGGGTTTCATCCTTCAGCTCAGTGCGGATGTGCCACCGGGTAGAGGGCTGGAACTGATTCCGCTGCTTTCATACAGCTTACTGACGTTGGCAAGCCATTCTCCCGTCCAGTGGATTGAGCGGCAATCGCCTCGCCGCCTTTTCTATTATCAGTTAGGTGCCTTTGTCTGCCGCAGCCTTTTTGTGGTTCTTTTACTGGCAGGTTTAGGTTTAGCATTTGAGTTCCTGCCGGCCGGCAAGATTCCTTTCGGTGAAACCTTTGGGCTTGACGACCAAACGATTCCTGTATCTTATTTTATCCAGATCAGTATTGGTATTCTTATAATCAGCTATACAGCAGAGTTTCTTAGCCTTCTATCTTTCACTGGGAGCGTCCCGATTCTGGCGCTTGCACTTTATGTGGGCACTCTATATGTGCATCCGATATTTGATTTAGTGTTTCCGCTGTCCCTGGAGGCAGCCTCAGTGGGACAGGTGGTCGTGTGTCTTATGTTGGCGTTTACTGTGATAGTAGCTGGCGTTTTCCGGGACCATGGATACATCGGTTGGATGGTGCGATGAGGGGCCGTACGGGAGTGTCGCGGGCGAGCTTGTCGATGAGAATTCGATAGGAACTGATCGAACGAACGTTTCGTGTCGGTGGTAACTCGCATGGTCGTAACTGGAGTCACATAGTTGTTTCGGATACGAGAGATGATCGCTGCAGGTCGGCTCAGCTATGCTCTGGGTTTGTAGCTCGGCACGGCTCCAATTGCAGTACGAAACGGCCGAAATGGCTTACGTGGTTCTTTTCTCAAAGCCTTTTGAGCTAGCCAGAGAGTTAGCTTTGCGACTTTAGAGAGGTGTTCGAGGCTACTACAAAAGGTAGATTTTAGCAGACGCAAACGTCACTGACGCTAAGCTGGTTTCACCAGTGGACTTGCCAGTTTAGCTGATGATCTGGAGGTGTTGCGATCCGGGGAAGATGTCTTCTCCGGTTAGGTCGGGGTGCCAGGTGATCTCGATACGGGAGGGCTCTTTCCCTTTTGTTGGGGTGTAGGTGTATGGGGTTGTGAGTGTTGGTGCGGGGAGTTTGCGGGACTTGAAGGGGCGCACGCCGCGTAGGACATAGAGGCATTCTTGTCCGGGGAGGCGGCCGATTTCGTCTGCGGTTAGTAGTTCGCGGCCGAGGGAGCGGTTTTGCATGGTCCAGGACCCGTTGCGGCCTCGTGATTCGGAGATGTCGGTTGAGGTGATGGTTTGTTTGCCGATGAGTTTTGAGACGTATTCGGTTGTTGATTTCTCGTTTCCGCCTAGGAAGAGCATCGAGTCGCAGTTACCGACGATGGTCTCCCAGTCGTCCTTGTATAAGGCTTTGCCTTGGGAGAAGTTCTGGACGATGATCGATGTCGATATGCCACGTGATCGCATGACAGCGATTTTGCGTTCGAAGGAGGGCATTTTGCCGATGTTGGCGAACTCGTCCATGAAGCATTGCACGTGCACGGGCAGGTGACGTTCGGGTAGGTGGTCTGCGATATAGATGTTGACCTCAAACAAGAGCTCGTAGAAGATCGAGACGAGGAAGTTAAATGCGGCGTGGGTGTCAGGAATGATCAAGAAGAGGGCTGTTTTGGTTCGCCCGATCTGGTCAAGATCGATCGTGTCGCGGGAGAGGAGTTCTCGCATGGAGGCCATATGTAAGGGGGCCATGCGAACGCCCAACGAGATGATGACGGACTTTTTCGTCTCTCCTGCACCTTGGGTGTAGGTGTTGTATTGTGCCCAGGCAAAGCGAAGGCCGCTGATGGCTTGGCGGGCTTCTAGGCCCCATTGGTCTGGGAAGGGGTCGGCGTCAAAGTCTGCGATGAGGTCACGGACAGCGTCGAAGAGGAGATCGACGTCAGACTTGCGGGTTTCGTCGGACTCTGAGGCTTGCATGCGGGCGAGTAGATCAACGACGTCTACGAGGGTGCCCTTGTGGCCTTTGGTGAAGTAGATGTAGGAGATCAGGGCGTTGAGTAAGGCTCGTTCTGCTTTTTCCCAAAAGTCTCCACCGGCATAGGGCTTGTTACCGGTCGTGTTGGTGATGAAGTTTTCGGTCAAGATGGTGCAGTCCACCTCGGGCTGGTCATCGTTGAAATATTTGAGCGGGTTAAATCCGTCCGAGCGGGCAAAATCTACGAGGTTCAGGCATCGGATCTGATATCCGGATTCGGTAAGGTAAGCGCCGGTCTGTGAAAGGAGTTCGCCTTTGGGGTCGGTGACAGCGAACGAGGTATTGGCTTGGGCAAGGTTGGGTATGACGTAGTAGCGGGACTTACCCGAGCCGGAAGAGCCGATGACCAGGGCGTTGAGATTACGTTGGGTTTTGCGCGAGTTAAGAGAAAGCGATTCGCTGGCTGTCATGCGCAGGTTGTTTCGGGAGTTTTTGTCCGTGAAGGGCCGCATGGCTGCTGGTGTGGCCCAGGCGGCCGAGCCGTGTTCTTCGCCTTGGCGACGCTGACCTCGCCCAGCATTCTGGTAGAGCCAGACCAGGCCGGCCACGACTATCACGCCAACCCCGATGCCAATATCGATTGGTTCGTTAGACAGGTGGAAGGGCTGGGTCAGGTCCAGCCAGAAGCGGTCTAAGAGCCTATCGAAGCCTACCCCGGCAGCCAGATCGGTGCGTATCTGGTAGGAGATTTTATTTCCGGCCCAAAAGCCGATCACAAGTAAGAAGAGTGTGAATACTCGTTTAGCCATGATGAGTCCTTGTGATAGAGGTTGTGCGCAGATCCGTTTGCGGAGTGCCTTGGTCATATTTGTGGTCGAGGATGGCCACGATCTGGGCCCGTGTTTGTGGACGAGCTGGAAGTATGTCGCTGGTGGTGATGTGGTCAGGTGTGACCGGCGTGGGAGGCGATGGTGGCAGCGGGGTTGCCGGTGGCTCCCCGTCGATGCCTGGGATGTCGAGAGCGGGCTGAATGTGTTCTACAGGAGCCGTTCTGAGCGCTGCCTGCTCGCCAAGAGTGGACAAGAGGCAGTGTTGCCCTTCGCTGAGGGCGTGTGTGAAAAGCTCATCGTCGTCTTGGGTGACGAGGAAGATCTGTGGATGGGAAAAGATCAACGTGTCGCGGCTCGTCAATCCGAGCCGGCGCAAAATGGGGTGAGCGGCGATTGCGCCATCGTCATCGACGTCGAGGAGCTCTTCTTCGACCGTGGCGATGGTGGCCAGCCGGCCAAGGAGACTGGTGTCGCGCGTGGTACGTGACAGGACGAGGATGCGTCCATCGCTAAGCATGTGCCATCTCGCTCAGATCGGGGCTGAGATGGTCAGCGTGAATGATCATTGCCTTGGTTCCTGGCGGGGTTGCTAGCTTCCCGGAGATGAAGACGTGTGTGCCGACGTCAAACTGGTCAAGGTTATCCGCGATCCAGGCGGCGAGCTCGGCGTCTGCTTTGACGGTGACGAGCATCGTTTCGACTTTGACGCGCAAGTGGCATTGGCCCTGTCCGTGACTAATAGGACTCGCTAATGGGGCGCGCACGAGGACCTGGTTCATCGAGCTTTTCCTTTCGGGCTCACAATATGCGGGGCGTTCTTATCGAGCCTGGCTGCCTTGAGGGTCTTCGCGGCCGCTGATTTTTTAGTAGCTTTTGCTTCGATCTTTCGACTGACGTCGGTGCGTGTTTGCGGCTTCTTCGAGGGCTCATCAACGTCAGTTTTTGCCGGCGCGTCTTTGAGTTTCTTTTCCAGCGTCGCTTTTGCTTGGGTGATTCCATGGGAGACAGTGTCGGTGTCAGCTCCGCGAAAGTGCACATAGGTGTTGCCATCAGGGGCGTGCTCGATGGCAAAATCGACCCCGCGTTCTTTCAGATCGGCTTTGAGGTCTGTGATGAGTTCATCGGAGACGTCGATAGAGTGGAGGTCTCCGCCGGCCTTTTCTTGAAGCCCCGATAGTGTCATCACTCCGGTCTCACCGCTATTTCCGTGCCTAGCTTTGTAGGCGGCGATGATACGTTCAGCCCCGCCATGAGCCGCGTCGAGGGTCGCGGCGGATATACGTTTACCGACATTAACGGATATTGTTACGCCACCGCGTGCGATCGCCATCATGATCTGATCGGTGAACATTTCTGCTTGAAGGACGGTCATCGTCGATTCCTTTCATGGACAACAGTGGTTGCGAGTTTGGTGTGGACGGCGGCAAGGTTGCGGCGCTGACGTGAGGCTTTCGCCAGTCGCGCACCAACGTGTTTGACGGGCAAGCCAGCGTCAAGGCGGTTCTGACGTTCAAGAATTAGTTCGTGGACGATTGCATCGAGGCTGGCTACTTTTTGACCTAAGTTGTCAATGAAGGCCGCACGCTGGTTTGGCGTGGTCGCGTCGTAATCGGCAAGAGTATTGACGACGTCGATCTCGTCGCGCAGTGCACTCACTTGTCGGTCCACGTGGGCGAAGAAGCGTTGCTGTTTGGCACTAATTCCACGCGAGGGGGAGTGCGGGGCTGACGAGAGCTCGCGCGCGGGCTGTGGTGGATCGAAATAGTGGTACAGGTCGGCCACCGCCATCGGGGCGATGATCTTCCCGCCCCGGTCGGTGACAGTGACGTCGCCGGCCTCAGATAAGAACAACCGATAGGTTGATCCATGATCGACAAGCTTGGAAGCATCGACACGGAAATAGGCCGGCGGCTGGTGGCCAGGTATGCGTATACGCACCTGGTCGCCCTTGATGTGCACCATACGTGGCGCTAATGAAAACTCCGCGACGTGTTCGCGTCCCAAGCGCATCATTAGTGCTGCTTCGGTGTAGGCCGCTCCCAAGGTTCGCCCCCGAATTGGGCGCGACATATCTGGCTCGGCGAAGATGATATTGACTCCTTTGGGGCGCACTTTGACATCCATCTCGGCCAAAGATGCCACCATCGCTTCCCACGTGAAGGAGGTTCGAACCGCTTCATCGATCTTGTTCATCAAGCGCTCTTTAGCGCTACCAGGATGGGTTTGTGCATAGATAGATTCCAAGCTTTTACCGCGCCCGGGTCGTTCAATAACGGATAGTCCATGCTTGCGGCATAAGTTATCGGAGAGGTTTTGAAGGGCGTCCAGGTTTTGTTTCGGGTTGCGATACCGTTTCAACGTCTCACGATTCGCGGCGCAAAAGATGATGTGGTTATGGACATGGTCGCGATCTAAATGGGTCGCACACACCACGTCATACTCATCCTTCGTGATCGCCATAGCGAACTCCCACCCCAAATCATGAGCATCATTAGGGTCAACCTCGCCAGGTTTAAACGATTGAATAACGTGATATGCCACCACTGAAGGCGGTTTGCCAAAGCGACGTGAATGATCTGCTAGGGCGAGAGTCAGCTCCATATTTGCCGTGATGTCCTCAGCCATGCCGGGAACAATGGAACAGTTTGACGAGCACATCAAGCCACTGTTGGTCTTCGACCCGTCAGTGATATATCCGATCGCCTTACCTAAGGTCGATCGGATCGCCTTGATCTTGACTACCGCCACTACCTTCTCCAAGCTCACGTCTAACAAGAGAGCGAACCTCTGTCAGCAAGGCCAGCGTCTCGCTGACCATCTCGAACGTGGCAACATGATCGGTATTAGCCTGACGCGCGATCTGGTTAACGTTGTTACCGATCGCTGACAGGTGCCGGTCAATCCGGCCAGCCATGGAGGCCGTCACAGTGGTGGTAATGATGCCCGAACACAGAAGTTCGCGGGCGAACCTGGAGAAGTTAGTCTGCCCATGGGTGCGCATACGCTGCGCAATCTGACTCAATTCGTCCTGAGAAAAATACACATCGCGGCGAAACTTGCGCCTCCGCGATGGCGTGGAACTTGAGTCCACGCTTCCTCCTAAAGGGTTTGGGTCACGACCCATACTAGCATCAGTTCGGAAATTCTGTCCGGACATATGCTTTGCTTGCTACCCAACTCACGTAGGACTAAAGACCCACGCCCGTGGGTGGCTACGTGAGTTCACAATGAAGAAAAACGCTGCGCGTTTTTCCGCCTACGCGAACACGGCATAGCCGTGTTCGACGACGAAAACAACTGCGGTTGCTTTCTCCACCACCGTCCATCGACGTCGATGGACGGGCGCGCCGGCACGCGGCGCGCGTGCGCGCGAGGCGCGCAACCTTGAATCACCGATAGCGCCGGTCGGGGTATGCTGGCCGGTGGAGAATCATCACCATCAGTGATGAAAGAAGAAGCCAATGCCACCTGCTCGTAAGAAGCCGCGCTCAACGCTGGCACAAGCGATGCTCGATCAAGAGCTCAAGCGCCACGAAGAAAAGACTGCCGCGCTGATCGAGATCGAAGACGCTATCGGTGAGTTCGGCGCGCTTGAAGAGCGCGTCCTGCACGCTCGCCAGACACTCATGGATCTGGGCTACTCCAAGAACGAGATTCTCGCACTGTTCGACGTCAGCCCTTCGCTCGCGCGCCTGCTGCGCGCACCGGCGACTGTCAAACCAGACGAACCTAACTCCAGCCATGAGGAAACTCAAAGCGGGTCCGACGTTTTCTAGCAACAAATAAGGGCGCGGCACCAAGTGTGGTGCCGCGCCCTTGGATGTTCAGCGAGCTTGACTCATCCGACGTGGAGTGGGTGGTGGGGAGGTGCGCTTAGGCGAGCGCACCTCTAATCGCCGATCGAGTTGACGGCGAACATCGTTGGGCGATTGCGGTCGAGCATCGACACTGTCCTTGATTCGAGTCTGTGCTCGAATCAAGTCGGGACGATATCCCGACCAGTGCTCAACACTATCGCCGCGCTCGACGACGACCACAGGGGTCGCGGCATAGCCCAAAGACTTCACATACGCCAACGACTCAGGCGAAGCCGTCACATCAACCTCGCCAAAATCAATCCCGGCACGATCAAAAGCACGCTTAGTAGCATTACACGGCTGGCAGCCCGGCTGAGAATAAACAGTGATCATAAGGCAGTCCTAACGCGAAAATGAGTAGCGCGGACACGAACCGAATCAACGAACCCGTGCCCGCGCATCTTCTCCATTGACTAGCGTGCTTCGCCATACGGCCGGCAATGCCGGCTATCCATGTCAGCGCGCTAGGACACACAGAAGCAAACATAAAGTTCACTACCACCCAGTCTATCTCACCGCGCTCAGCGGGGACAGTGCGGGCGCTCCCCTTAGAGGGGAGCGCCCGCACAAAAAGTTGAAGCGGGTTGCCCAAACCAGAGGTTCGGGCAACCCGCTAGTGGCTACTTAAACCACGGCGGTGGCAACTGGATGTCGAGCGCCTGTTCCACTAACCGCGCCAGCGAGTACGACGGGTCAGCGTCGAGCGCGGCTTGAACGTACTCGGCCGCCGCGCCCGAGCGGCCAGCCCACCAGTACAAATACCCAACGAGTGCGAGTGCTGCCGGTGCGTCCTCGGGCGAGTATGCGCCAATCATGCGCATGACGTCGGTGATGCGAGCAAGCCGCTCACCATCGGGATTCATTGCCGTTGCTGCGTGCAGCGCGGTTTCGATATCGTCGATATCCATACCGCTCACGCTCTCCACCTCAGGGTTCACCGCGAACACAAGCACACGGTCACGAATGGTGATATCGGTCAGCCCTGCATGGAGCCGAGCCATAGCGCGCTGACCGCCGACCATTGTAAGGAGACCATCTGCACTCAAAGCGTCCGCGTCTGCCATGACGCTCACAAGAAGCGCGTTCCACTGCTCGGCCGCGTTAATCTCACCGTCAGCAAGAAGTGAACGGTACTCAGTGACCAATTCCGAATCTTCACCGTAGCCAAGACGGTCAATGAGAACCGGCGTGGCATGTGCCGCTGGAGCCGAACCGGCCAAAATTAATTCCACATTAGCCACCGACTGTTCAAGGTCACGGTAGGTGCCCATCTCTTCGGCGAGCCCGTTTGCGACCTGCGAACCGTGAACATACAGGTCATAATCGGTAGCAAAGTAGGACACGAACCCCTTAACGTCGGACTGGTAACGCTCATCAAGCCATGCTTGGGTATCTAGTGCTGCCTTATCAAGAATACGGGCGACGTCACTGCCAGTCTTAGCCTCAAGGCCATCGGTGTACCACGCCATAGCAAGCGTCGTGACCTCAAAACGTTCAGCGAACTCGGCCAATTGCTCGCCAAAGCCGTGGTCGATATTATCTTCACTGGCAACAATCATCGGCCCGATGTTTTCGACACCATCGCGTTCAAGGGCAATAACCACCACACAATTCTCCGGCCGGTGCCCGATAATGTGCGGCACAACGGTCAAAACATCTTCAGGGGCATTGAGAGTAATAGATGTAGGAGCATTCATGTCAGGTAGCCTTTCTCGTGTGTGAGGGACATTGTTTTTGTCCCTCCTGACTCTTGAAATGACTGCGCCGGTCTAAGCCTGGAGCGTCAACCCGTAGGGCAGGTGTGGGTGATGCGCGGTGTTGTGCCGCATACGTAACGCCAGTGAAGTGTGGGGCACAACAGGGCAAGCAGCTCACGCACATGGTCGCTTGCGACTTGCGTGCAAGGCGTCGGCGCAATAATGGAAAGTCAGGAGGGAAAACACAAAAACCAAAAAGACAAGCACCGAAGGTGCTCCTTGATCTCTTGTGCCACAGGCACAACCACCAACCGCTTGCGCGGTTGAACAATGAGCCCACAGGCTCATACACCCACGCCGATGTGTAAAGCTCAAAAGACTAGCCCGCCACCGGCTAGGTGACGGGCTAGTCGTGTTAGGCCCAGTGAGACTGGAAAGCCGGTTTGCCGTCCCATAGGCGTGCATACTCATAAGAGTTAATCGCCACGGTTGGCTCGCCGAAAGAGTAGTTGATCTTGCGTCTAAAAGCCTCGCCTTCGAACTGGTCCTTAACCGGGATGACGCACTCAGAGGCCCACGAATCGACGCTCTGAACGCCCTGGCCAATCTTGGCCAGGGTGACCGTCTTCGCGCTAGCCTTGATCACCCGGTAGAAATCGACATTGGTCTGATCGTAGCCCCACGAGGAGGCAAAGATCGTGCCAGGCGCGATAACCGAAACATTGGCAGCGGTGGATGTGGACATGAGATTCTCCTTTGAGATCGAATTGATACTTCCCCGCTTCGGGGACGATCTTCGTAAGGGTGTGGGGTTAGGCCAGTCCAGTCCGCAGCCGGGTGCGCGGTGAACCTCACCATGAAATAGCAGAGCGTTCGTGGTGAGGATCAGGGCCAGCAGCCGGTAAGGCAAGGGACTTGGCGGGCCGGCCACGGCCACGTGGTAGCCCCACACGTACACTTGGAAGATCCCGAGCGGAAACCATCCCAACCATCGACGCAACCCCATCCCTGGTTGCGGGCCATACCGGGCCGCAACCACCACACAGCACAGCCCGCAAGGGGCTGTTTTATTTCGTGGGGGTGTAAGCGGTGGAGCTCAAAAGAAACGCCCGCCACCGACGGTGGCGGGCGTTTCTGTTTAGGTCTTCCAGTAAGGCGGTAGCGGATGAGTAGTGGCGGTGTTGGTCTGGTAGACATCGCCCTCAATCTAGGTCAGCACCTCGCGTGAGAACGGATGCCAGGCACACCAGTAGTAGTCGGACTCGATGAAACCGATGGCCCACCCGGCGTCCAAGAACGCTTCATAAAGCTGTTTTTCGTTGGACTGAAGACGATCTTCAATGAGTTATGCAGAATACCCGCGAGGCGTTGGGGAATTGTATAGACTCTAATCGATATCATTGAGGATGTTGATCTGAATTAGGAGAAATCATATTTTTGAAACAAAGGAGCTTTTATTCGGGAAGGAAGCTCGGTAGCATTTTCGCAGCTATTATGCTCGTTCTGGGTCTTAGTGTTCCCGCCGCGGCCGTGCAATCAAGCTCTGGAACTAAGAGTATTGTTCACAACAGTAGGACCGTCGGTACAGGTTCGGTAACGCTGACCTCAAGTTTCGCTAGAGTCAATTATATTTCTAACAGTGCTAAGTTTAGGATTACAAACAAGGATACCCGATCCGGGAATCGAGGAATCTTTGGTGAACTCAGAACGACTTATCAGTACCGTAGTGGGACTTTGATCCAGTCGGCCGCCCCTTTGAAGAAGACCAACAATTACACAACTACTGGGACGATTACCACCACGCTTTCGCAAGGCGTTCAACTCCCTATCGGCAATTCGAACCGCTATATTTCTACTAAGATATGCCAAGATATACCGTTGGCACCAGATCGCTGCGTTTCACTTGTTGGTCATGCGCTCTAGGGATAGTGAGTTGCCAGATGGGCGATGTCACGCTTGAGTGCGAGGGCATTTCGTTTAGTTATGGGTCAAATCGTGTTCTTATAGATGTTTCTCTTGAACTGTCTACGGGTTTAGTGGGGCTAGTTGGCCCAAATGGGGCTGGCAAGACCACGCTACTTCGTATACTTGCGGGTATTGAATCTCCGTCTGGTGGTGCGCTGTTAGTTAATGGCAAGGCAGTAAGATCCTTTCGAGAGAGGTCGCGTTTACGTGAATTGGCGGGGTACTTACCTCAAAATCCACACTGGGCCTCGCTAACAACCGTGGATGATTTTCTTCGCTACAGTTATCGGCTTAATAACCGGCGGGACAACGTTGCTGATGCGATCGACCTCGCGCTCGGTCAAACCCGTATCGAGCATCTTCGCAACCGTAGGTTAGGCCAATTATCGGGTGGGGAGCAGCGTCGGGTATTCCTTGCTGGTGCTATCGTCCATCAACCGAGTCTTCTTATTCTTGACGAACCAACAGTGGGATTAGATCCTCAACAGCGCGTGTCATTTCGGGCGCTGATAGCTGATCTGTCAAAGTCCAGAACTGTTATTACCTCGACGCATCTCATTGAAGATCTGGCAGAGTCCTCTGATGTTATCCACGTGTTGCACCGTGGGGTGATCGGCTGGTCGGGAACTGTGGCAGCTATGGAAACAGCTGGTGCTAGCCAACCCGGGATGTCGCGTCTTGAATCGGGGTACCTCAATGTCTTGGGTGCTTAAGAACCGATGGTTTCTTTTTTGCTATGTGCTCAGCGCAGGAATAGCGATCATGGTGTGGCAGAGCCGCTCGGAGGCCACGGGTGAATCGTTGGTGTGGTCAATCGATAGCGCGACGTCAGCTGTTCTTATCCTTGTCCCTATCGCGGTTGGGCTGGGAGCAAGTAGAGCATTTTTGCTGCACCGCTCGGTAGAGGTTTTATCGGGATTCCCTTTCCGGGGTCAAGTGCGTTCCTTATTTAGTCTTGGTATGCCGATCATAGGAGGAGTGTTTCTTGGTATCGCTAGCGTTGCTGGAGGATTAACTATCATGTTGGCGATGCGGGACGTGGTGGTAACTGCGCCAGCTTTCGCACCATTGGCACCAGCGCTCCTGCAGATTGTTTGCTTCACCTATTTAGGTATTGGCCTTGGCGCGGTTGCGCCCTTCGAACTCACTGGTCCAGTTCTTGCTATTGGGATGTATTGCCTAATGGCATTCGGTTTCGCGAACGTAGATGTACTGTTCGATTACATTGGAGCGACCTCTGGATGGTTTGGTCAAAGTGTTTATAGTCCTCGAGGGTTACTTGTTTTAGCTCTGTCGTTTCTCGGTGTACTAGCAGTGGGCTTAACCTTTATGATTGGCAGCCTTACCGAGAGCCGTCTTCTTCCGCTTCTTGGAGGAATGCTCGGTTTGGCCGTGGTATTGACGCTTCCGGTTCAAGTGAGAATCCCGTTATTTGAAGAGGCTGGCGACAATGCCTGGTCGTGTGAAGCGCCTGCAGAAATTGAACGAGAAGTGTGCGTGCCGCGAGAACAAGAGGCACGCCTTGAGGAGATTGCCCCTCGAATCGTTCCCTACATCGTACGGTTGGAGAAGGTTGACGCGAGGATGCCAGAAAAACTGCGACTCACTGACGTTCTCCCTCTCCAAAGCTTCCTTGATACAGATACTGACAGCTTAGAGCTTGGCTACGGGCTGTCCCGATTCGCGGTCTCCTGTTATACGGATCTATCAGATGCCCAGTATGTGCAGTGGTCGGACAGTCATCCTATGGAAAGCGCGAAACTTGAGCAGAATATCGACCTGCTAGCGCAGTGGACAGCCAGTGGCTCCCGGGATGATGAACCCGGTGCTCGAAAAGCGGCTCAGGTGCTATCCGCGTGTGAAGGTGCACCAGAGTGAGAGCGTATCTGACCCAGTGGTGCAAGGTGCGCCACCTACTCATTGCTTTGGCGATAATTCTGTTTGTGTCATGGCTCGTACCAGTGCAGCCAGAGCCGATCCCGTTCCGATATGACGCTAACGTGAGTCCAATCTACGTGTTGTCCTTTGGCCTACCGGTACTTTTTATTCCCCAACTCCAAGCACCATCCGACGAACTAGAAAAGGCACTCCCGATATTTCCCTCAACGACGTATCGCTTACTGTGGATTTTGATGCTTTCAGGGCTGGGCCTGCTCGCCTTATCCGCGGGCGGGATATTGCGTGGATTACCGCCCGGAGAGCTGGTATTGCTAGGTCGTAATTTCCTTGGCGGACTTGGACTCATTTGTGTTCTCCGATTGATTGTCCCTCACACATATCTATGGGTCGGACCTGCCACACTTGTCCTGATCACATGGATAAGCGGGGTGCACGAATACTCATCGTTCCCGCGTTCATGGGCGTATTTGATCTACCCGACCTCCACGGCAACAGTCACGGCTTTCGTAGGATTATGGTTTCTAGGCGTCGCAGCATTCTCGAACTCTGCGCTGACCCGATTCAAACCATAGTCGCTTGTCGTCCAGCTGGAATCCTATTCATCTGGCTAGTATCCGCGAGAATAAGATGCGAGATAGCATTTCTGAAGGCATTTTAGGATTCTCAGAATCCTCATCTGAAATCACTAGAGCTCAAAAGACTAGCCCGCCACCACGGTGACGGGCTAGTCTTGTTAGGCCCAGTGGGACTGGAAGGCTGGTCTGCCGTCCCATAGGCGTGCATTGCATATGTTACGGCCACTAAGAGTTCTTGCGTGGAAATGCGACGAGTATAGTACCCTTAACACTGCGCTACTCCCCAACTCGCCATTGAACCTACCCTGTTCTCGTTGAGTCTAAGATGGACGAGATTTGATGAGGGAACTCACACGGGGACAACTCAGGAGGGAGCTTGGCAGCGGGGCCACGCGCCTGTGAGGACTAGGAGCTATGTCGCCCACTCAAATTCGGCGATCTGAGTGGTTCCGTCATCATGCAGTATGGCTCCGACAATAACTTCGGCGTCTTCGCCGCTCTTCTTGGTCACGGTTACTGAGCATCCTTCTTCGAGGTCTTTGCCGCGAATCGCGTAGTCGCCGTGATATTTTTTAAAGCTGATTCTTTCTTGATCCGTATCAGCGGGTTCCTCGGCCCACGTGTAGGTGGCCGTACACAGCGTCTCGTCACTGGAGACTATCTGTCCGACGATGACCTGTTTGGTCTGGCCATCCTTTGTTGTGACCGTGACTTCGTCTCCCTCGACAAGATCGATGCCTTGGATACCCCATGTGGAGTCGTCAATGCGGTGAAAGATCACCCTTCCATCTTTGACTAGGTCTGGACCTAGAGAAGCATCGGTCGTAAATCGGGCTGTTTGCAGCCTATTTTGTTCTTCAAGGATCTCTTTGATAATGACAGTCTTTTCCATACCCGATTTGGTAGTGACGACCACACGTTCGCCAGGAATTAGGCCTTCGCCTTGAACACCCCATTCATCGTCAATCTTCCGGAATACGGCAGTGTGGTTCATGATTTCTCCTTTGTTTTCTACTGGTTTGCATTCTAGATCGGCCTCAACGAGAGTCCAGACAACTTCACTGTTTCCCTGGGCATTTGCCCGCCGAGTGCTGGTCGGCCGAACCTGCCTTTCGCTCTTGAGGTCAGATCTGCGACGCCGGTAGTAGGTATGGCCCGCATACGGCCAGGCTTCCTTTGTTGCGAGTGCTTCTAGCTCAGAGTCAGTCATATCACCAACCCTGCGGAAAGCGGAAATGATTCGCTGCTTCTCGCGGCCAAGGTTGGCGAGCTTTCGCGCCGCTAACTGGCTCGTTGCAGGATCCGTGCGTCGATTGAATTGCTTGTTCACGATAGTGGTCCAGATGGGATCACGCCACGATCTACTGGCTCATAAGGCTGGCCGTGGTTGTGGCGAGCCTCCGCAGCCGCAACAGCTTGTTCGAGGTGAGCTGCCGCCCAAGCCGAAAGGCTGCGATGAGATCCATCGTGAGTGAGATCTTTCAGGTATGCAGCGCGAATACGTCCAAGGAGGGTTGGATCGAGCCGGATCGTGAACTTGGCGGTGGGGCTGCCAGTGTTGCTGGCAACGCTGGCGTTGCTGGCATTGCCGGCAACTATTGGATCGGCGACACTGGCTTTCCCTAAAGATGCGAGGGCGGCAAGGTTTGGAGTTTTCATCGCACGACCTCTTCTACAGGCAGGAGGGCGTGGACGAGACGATCGAAAGCGAGATCGATGCCGTGATCTTTGCCGTTGGCAGCGAATGGTCGGTGATTGGTTGCGGCATGAGCTACGTATTCACGTTCGGCAATGTAGTCGGGCAGGAAGAATGAGCCGAAGCTATCTTGAAGGAATTCTCGCCATTGACGTCGGTCAATACGGTCTTCGCGGTGCTGGTTCAGCAAGATGCCGGCAAGGGAGAGCTGTGGGTTGTAGTAGCTACGCACGGACGCGATAGTTGTAACCATTTCTGAAACACCATCGACCGAGCTTTCACGTGAGGTGGTCACGATGAGCGCGCTATCTGCTGCAACTAGCGCGTTCGTGGTCAGCACGCCCAGGTTTGGCGGGCAATCGATAACAATATGCTCATAGTCGTCGGCGACCGCGCTAAGAGCGGTCCTCAAGCGTGATTCTCGACCGATCGAGACGTCTTCTTGGCGTGAAGCAAGAAGACGGTCTGAGGGTAGGATATCCACCTCGCCCCATGCTGGCGGAGCCTGGATAATCGCTTGATGGATGACGGTGGGTGCCTGGCCGGCAGCCACTCCAGCGAACGTCGTTGAGCGTGAAAGAACTCTTTGAGAGTTCGATTCCTACCGTTGTGGTGGCATTACCTTGAGGGTCGGCATCGACGAGAAGCACGGTTCCGTACCTGGAAAGCAGGTGGGCGAGATTTGTTGCGATCGTCGTTTTACCTACGCCACCTTTCTGGTTGCAAACGGCAATGATCATGGTGTTTACCTTTCAATGGAGATCTTGCCAGCAAGGCTGGCAACATCGGAGTTGCTGGCAATTGGGGTTGAAATCTGGACAGATTCAATAGCGCGGCGCATCGCATCCTTGGGAGGGTCAACGTAACGCTGAGTGGTGGAGACTTGCGCGTGGCCAAGGAGGCGCTGAACCGCGATCAAGTCGCGCTCGCATGAATACGCCTGAGTGGCGAAACGGTGGCGGAGCTTATGTAATGTCCACGGCTTGCCGAGTAGTTGGCGACCGAGCTTGGATACCCACCGAGGGGAGAGGTGACCGTTGATGCTCCCTGGAAAGAGCCAGGACTTGGGATTCTTTGAGGCTAGGTACAAAATGTCGCGCGCCATTTCGTCAGCGATAGGAACAAAGCGCTGGCGTCCGCCCTTGCCGTGTATGAGAAGTGAATAACCCATGAGATCAGCGAAAACGTCCTTGCCGTTGCAGACGGCGATCTCGGCTGACCGCATGCCCACTCCCGCACCTAGGCGCAAAATCATGCCATCTCGAAAACTGCAATGCTTGAGCGCCTCAAGAATCACATCGTCTGGAGCTGGTTGCGGCGGCGGAACCTCGCGTCGGACAGAGGGCAGAATGGCGGCAGGGTTCGAGCACCCGGCTTTCCGGCTGTACCACGCGAAGAAGCCGCGCAACGAGGAATAGTAGGAATTCCTCGTTTCAGGCTTCCACGGACGGGAGGCCACCCACCTCAGCAGCTGATCTTCAGTGACCTTTGAGGGAGGCACCTCAAGAGCTCGGGCGGCTGTGCGCAGATGAGCCAGGCGCGTCCTGACCGTTTCCGGTGATCGATTAAGAGCTCTCAAGAGTTGCTCCCAGCCGGTCAGGGGCTCGACCCACGGGTCCGGAACGTTCCACATAGAATTCGCTAACTTGATATCCATACCGGGAATTATTTTCCGTAATGGAAGTGGACGCTACTCTTTGATTCATGCAACTAGTTGATAGGGGGTACTAATATCGCTAGAGGTGTTTACGTGTGATTTGCCGCCTCTACCAGCGAGGATGCTCGCGCACCAGGCCCATAACCCGGAGGTCGTAGGTTCAAATCCTGCCCCCGCCACCAAGTGGCAAAGGCCCAGTTCGAAAGAACTGGGCCTTTGTGTTTCCCAGGTAGAGTTGGTGCCGGTCGCGAGCCGAGTTGGGTTTACCCTTGGTCTGGCCTGAAACTCACAGAAAGGACCGAGGCATGATCCCGTTGCTGGTTGGTCTTAGTATCGGTATCGTCGTCGGATTGCTCGGTGCCGGTGGAGGCATCCTTTCGATCCCGGTCCTCATGTACGTTCTTGACCAGCCGGCGTACGCGGCAGCCATTGGCTCCCTGCTGGGAGTGGCGCTCACATCGGCCGGATCGCTCACGATTCACGTCCGTCAGTCCAACGTGCGGATCAAAGAGGGATTGGTCTTCGGCACCCTGTCGGTTCTCGGTTCATTCCTGGGTGCCAGGGCATCCCTCCTTATTGACGACCTCCTCATTGTTCGCGTCTTCGCCATTTTCCTTGTGCTTGTTGCAGTTCTGTTTGCGTATAACACGGTGCGGGGATCCACGAAGGTGGCTCCGCCGCGGGATGGGCCGATGACGTGGCGGGAGAAGCTTGGCCTCATTGCCGTTGCCACGGTGACTGGTTTTGCCACGGGACTGTTCGGCGTTGGCGGGGGATTCATGGTTGTCCCAGCCCTCGTTCTCATCATGAAAATGACAATGCGGCACGCCGTCGGCACCTCCCTCCTTGTCATGGTTATCTCCTCCCTCGTGGGAATCCTTGGCAGGCTTCCATTCCAGGGAGATCTCGACTTCCAACTCATCGGCCTCTTCGTCGCGGGCTCGATTGTCGGCGGACTGATCGGTTCCGTCTTCTCGTCAAAGATTCCCCAACGTGTCCTCACGGGAACATTCGCTGTTCTTGTCGCCGCCGTCGGCATTTACACGATGGGCCAGAGCTGGTTCTAGGCGGACCGTTGGCTCTGAAATGAGAGGTGGCGGCGTACCGGACCGTAACCGATTCGTTTCAGAACAATCCTTATCCACTGTGGCTCTATCCATCGAGGCGCCCAGAACCTGGGAGGTACTTGGGTGCGATGCCTCAGCACCTCGTATTCAGTATCGTGGAGGCGTAGATTGGCTGGCCCAGGCTCTAAGGAGGAGCAATGTCTAGCATCAATGATCCAGAACTGTACGAGTCCCTACGCGAAGACGGTGCGTCCAAGGAGAAAGCCGCACGGATTTCCAATGCGGCCGCCAATGAAGGTAGGTCGAATGTAGGCAAACGCGGGGGAAGAGCCGATGACTATGAAGATCGAACCGTGGATGAACTGAGGGACCGGGCGAAGGAACTCGGCCTCACCAACTATTCCTCCCTCAAGAAGGACGAGCTAATCAAGAAGCTCCGGAACCACTGAGTCCGCCTCCTTCGTCACACAGGGCTTCGCTACTCAACCAGGCATTTTACTTCGCGACCGGGCACCCTCTTCCCTCAGAGTGTGCCCGGTCGCGCCCTGCGCCGAGGAGCGCGTAAAGACCACAACGCCCGCACCTTCCGGTTCCATTCGGTGTTTTGCACAGTTCCCCGCCGACGGTATTTATCCACGAGTAATTGGAGTCGGCGGCGTGTGCCGCTCAGTACGTGGCAGTCTGATCGACGGAAGGCTGGTTGCTAGCCCACGGGGTTGCTAGCCCACGGGGTTGCTTGCTGGCGGGGTGCCGATCGGGAGGAGTTGCGTTGACTGTTCTGCGACCCCGACACGAGGCGATTCTGGCCCTCTCGTCCCGCCCAGTCTTTCAAGGGCTGAGTATCGTCCTCGTTGTCGTCCTGGGGCTGGCTGCGTTGCTGTTCCCAACCGCAGCTGACTGGTACTCGCGCCTGCGTCACGCTGAGGAAATCGGCGGTTACGAGCGGGTGGTCAGCGGGCTGGAAAGCCAGAAGAAAGAAGAACTGTTGCACAGCGCCGAGGCGTACAACGCCACCCTGTCACCCGACAGCCTCACGGATCCCTATGCGGTCGCGGGCGGTTATCCCGCCGGGCCCAGTGTTGAGGAAACTGATTCGGTCACCGTTCCCGCTGCGTATGGGACCCAGCTTGCCGTGGAAGGCTCGGATGCGATTGGGCGGGTGCGCTACGGGGAGGTTGGGATCGACCTGCCGATCTATCGCGGAACAGGCGACGACGTGCTGCGTGCGGGAGCCGGGCACCTGGTTGGCTCGTCGCTACCGGTGGGTGGTTCGTCGTCCCATACAGTTCTCACCGCGCACTCCGGCCTTCCGAATGCTCGGCTGTTCACTCCGCTACACGAAGCTGAGGTGGGCGATGAGTTCTTCGTTGAGGTGCTTGGTAGAGTCCACCGCTACCGAGTGGACGACATTGCCATCATTGAGCCTGATGAGCTCGACGCGATTCACATTGTCGCCGGGCGTGACTACGTCACCCTGTTCACTTGCACCCCGGTCGGGGTGAACAGCCATCGACTGCTCGTGCGGGGCGAGCGCATCCCTCAAGAGGACACTGACACGGCGGTAGGGGAGACGAGTGCGGGCGCCGGCTTCCCGTGGTGGGCTCTGATCTTTACAACGGGGACCGGAGCTACGGTGCTCTTTGTTCGCACGGGCGGGCGACGATAGCGTTTAAAAATATCGGGCTCCTCGGACAAACCTGTCGCTACGACCTGTGAGAGTGGCGCAGTTGGCGTCCATTTCGTCCGAAATTGGGATGATGGTCCCGACGGTAGCAGGGCAATGTTAGCTCCGTCCGAGATGCTCAGTAAGCCCGAGAAATCGGTGATATATCAATGAAATCTCACGAATTCGGAACTGTAACTTTAACTAATCCATTTTTTAGGGTTTTCGGGTCTATCCACGTTTTTTCCTGCTTTTCAAGTGATTAACCTCATTGTTGAGGTTTGTCCGGATTCGCTCAGATCTGACGTGATTGTTGATTTTGCGCGGAAAACTCACTGGGACCTTTGGCGATCGTTGAATCGTCAACGAAAAAGCATTAACGAAACGGTGGCATTTCCTAAATAGGTTAGGTTAACCTAACAACTAACGAAGTCTGTTCGTTTACTGATGCCTATACGAAAGAGTGCAGATGAAAACTCTGTCCCGTACCCGCTCTGGCCTGGTTGCCATGGCGGCTGTTGCAGCCCTGACGCTGGCTGCTTGCTCCGATGACGCCGACACCGATGAGGATGCGACGACCCCGGAGGAGACCTCTGCTGAGACGTCGGACGATGCGGATGCAGATGCTGAGACCGAAGACACCGAAGGTTCCGACGACGCGGCAGGTACCCCCGCCGCCGAGGTGACCGACATGGGTGGCAACACCGTCGCCATCCCCTCGGATCCGCAGTCGATCATCGCAACCGACAACCGTATCTTCACGACGCTTGCCGAGTGGGATGTTGAGCTGTCCGGCGCACCGGTTGATCTCATGCCCGAGGGCGAGGATATTCTCTCCGTCTACATCGACAACCCGGATATCGAGAACATCGGTAACCACCGCGAGCCCGACCTTGAGGTCTTCGTGACCGCGGCTCCGGACCTGATTCTCAACGGCCAGCGTTTCACGCAGTACGAAGAGGACATCCGCGGCCTGATCGGGGATGACACCGCTTTCGTCAACACGAACATCGATATCGAAAACAACACGATCGATGAAGAGCTTCGCGCTCTTACCACCCTCCTCGGTGATGTCTTCGGACGTCAGGCCGAGGCTGAGCAACTCATTGCCGACTTCGACGCCTCGATCGAGCGCGCCGCTGAGGCATATGACCCAGAGTGGAGCGTTGTCGGTCTTCTCACCTCCGGCGGCTCCATTAACTACGTGGCCCCGTCCACCGGCCGAGCAATCGGACCGGTCTACGACGTTCTTGATCTGACCCCGGCTCTCGACCGCGAAGGCTCGACGAACCACCAGGGCGATGACATCTCCGTTGAGGCGATTGCCGAGTCGAACCCCGACTGGATCCTCGTCCTCGACCGCGACTCCGGTGCTGGCACCGAAGACGCAGCGACAGCGCAGGAGCTGATCGCCGACTCGGAGGCACTGCAGAACGTCACCGCGGTTCAGGAAGGAAACATCATTTACCTGAACCCGAACTTCTACACCGCTGAAGATATCCAGCATTACACGGAGCTCTTCAACGACATGGCAGACGCCTTCGAGGCGAACTAGCATCCATCGGGATTAAGTGATTCGCCCGGGGCAGCATCCGTTGCCCCGGGCACAACCCGGCCAGGGGCCGGAAGGAAGAATTGTGGTCATCTCAACTGAAACCAAGAAGACGCCAAAGGTGGAACGCGGCGTCATCGAGATCGCGGGCAAGCGACGGTTCCGTAAACCCACGGAACGTGGCGCTCTCGCAATCGGCATTGCGGTGACCATTGGCCTGGTTGTCCTCTCCCTTTTCGTCGGTGTCTACGACGTGTGGAGCACGGAGGACGGCTGGTGGATGTTCTTCATTACCCGCGTTCCGCGGACCATTGCTCTGATCCTGGCCGGTGCGGCCATGGCTATTTCCGGGCTCGTCATGCAGCTCATGACGCAGAACCGGTTCGTTGAACCGTCGACGGTTGGTACGACAGAGTGGGCAGGGCTTGGCCTGCTCGTCACCATGATTCTTTTCCCGGGCGCCTCGATCATGGTCCGCATGATTGGCGCCATTGGCTTTGCCTTCTTCGGCACCATCGTTTTCTTCATGTTCCTGCGGAGAGTGACACTGAAGTCCTCTCTCATTGTTCCGATTATCGGAATCATGCTGGGCGCGGTTGTTGGATCCGTCTCCACATTCATTGCGCTTCAGACCGATCAGCTTCAGAATGTGGGACGCTGGTTCTCCGGTTCATTCACCGAGGTTACGAGGGGTCGCTACGAGCCGCTCTGGGCAGTCCTCCTTCTTCTCATCATTGTCTTCTTCATTGCGGACCGTTTCACGGTTGCTGGCCTCGGCAAGGAAGTCGCGACAAACGTTGGCCTCAACTACAACGCGGTGATCTTTACCGGCGTCACGATCGTCGCGGCAATCACCGGCGTGGTCACCGTCGTCATCGGCTCCCTGCCGTTCCTTGGCTTGATCGTCCCGAACATGGTGTCCCTGTTCCGAGGCGACAACCTGAGGACGAACCTGCCCTGGGTCTGCATCGTTGGCATTTCTATCGTGACCGTGTGCGACATTATTGGCCGCACGATCATCATGCCGTTCGAGATTCCGGTTTCTCTGATCCTCGGTGTTCTCGGCGCGATCGTCTTTGTGTTCCTTCTCGTGAGGCAGCGTCGATATGGCTAGAGCAGCAACACTGTCGATCTGCGATAAAGAACTGAAGGAGTTGAGCATGAACCCGCCGAGCAACAAGCTTGAAGACCTGCCGGTGATTGATTCGATCATCGCTCCGGCAAGGCCCGTCAAGGTGCCGAACACGGTGGCGGATATCGTGCCCGATTCTGTCACCGACGAGCCCGAAGCGGCGGCAGAGCCCAAGCAGAAGGCTCCGCGTAAGAAGCGTTTCGTGCGCTCCACGTGTTCGCGCGGTGCTCATTCGGGCCCCTTCACCTCCACCAAGCAGCGGGTTCGCTACACACTTGTCATCGGAGTCCTTCTTGCGCTTGCGGTTGTCACCACGTTCGGCGTGCTCGGCTACGACAATGGCATGGAGTTTGGCTCGGAAGGCTACTGGAAGATCGCTGGGATGAGGGCGGAATCGCTCGTCGTCATGGTGATCGTGGCGCTCTGCCAGGCGTTTGCCACCGTCAGCTTCCAGACCGTCACCGCCAACCGGATCATCACGCCGTCGATCATGGGCTTTGAATCCCTGTACACGGTGATCCAGACATCCGTCGTGTTCTTCTTCGGCGCCTCCGGTGTCATGCTGACCATGGGAATGACGCAGTTCATTCTCCAGGTTGGCCTCATGGTTGCCTTCGCGGGCGCTCTCTACGGCTGGCTGCTGTCGGGCCGGTTCGGGAACATGCACATCATGCTTCTCGTTGGTGTTGTTATCGGTGGCGGCCTCGGCTCACTCTCCACCTTTATGCAGCGCGTCATGGACCCGAACGAGTTCGATGTCCTTACCGCTCGGCTGTTTGGAAACCTGTCGAATGCCGACTCGGAATACTTCCCGCTCGTTATTCCTGCCGTCCTTGTCTGCTGTGTCCTGCTGTGGATGAAGGGGCCCCGCCTTAATGTGCTGGCACTCGGCAAGGACGTCACCAGCAACCTCGGTATGAACCACAAGCGCGAGACGATGAAGGTGCTCCTGCTTGTCTCAATCCTTATGGCGATGACGACCTCGCTTGTCGGCCCCATGACCTTCCTGGGCTTCCTTATTGCGACGCTCGCGTACTCGATGACCGACACGTACGACCACCGCCTGATCTTCCCGGTGGCAACGCTCCTCGGCTACGTCGTCCTCAGCGGGGCCTACTTCATTCTTCGACACGTTTTCTACGCTGGGGGAGCGGTCACCGTCATCATCGAGATGGTCGGCGGCCTCGTCTTCCTCATCGTCATCATGAGAAAGGGACGCCTGTGATTAGGCTCAAGGAGCTCCTCAAGGTCTACAGCGAAGAGGTCCAGATTGGACCCGTCACGCTCGACATCCCCGAAGGCGGCATTACCGCCCTGGTCGGCCCGAACGGTGCCGGAAAGTCCACCATCCTCACGATGATTGGCCGACTCCTCGACATCGACAGTGGATCGATCGAGGTCGCTGGCATGGATGTGAAAAAGACCCCCTCGAAGGAGTTGGCTAAGAAACTGTCGATCCTCCGCCAGGAGAACCACTTCATCACGCGTCTCACCGTGCGTCAGCTCGTCGGCTTTGGCCGTTACCCCTACTCGCAGGGACGCCTCACGGTTGAAGATGAGGAGCGCATCAGCCAGGCCATCGAGTTCCTCAACCTGACCGAACTGGAGAACCGCTACCTCGACCAGTTGTCGGGCGGTCAGCGTCAGCGCGCCTACGTCGCCATGGTGCTTGCCCAGGACACCGACTTCCTTCTGCTTGACGAGCCGCTCAACAACCTCGACATGCAGCACTCCGTCCAAATGATGAGGCAGCTCCGTCGCGCCGCCGATGAACTGGGCAAGACGATCGTTATCGTCCTCCACGACATCAACTTCGCAGGCAAGTATGCCGACTACATTTGCACCCTGAACGACGGCAAGGTCACCGAATTCGGTCCGGTCGACGAGATCATGCAGCCCGAGGTGCTGTCCCGCGTCTTCCACACCGAAGTCAAGATTCTCGAAACTGAAGAAGGTCTCGTCGCCTCCTACTACTAGAAACTAAAAAGGCGTGCTGCCCGAACAGGGAAGTGGCGCCGCTGGGGTGCGCGTGTGGCGTACGCCCTTGATATCGCCCCCAACCAATGGTCTATAGTTAGGTAAACCTAAGTTGACTGGAGTTACATGACCCGCGAGCGCCCCAACCGCCCGACCACGCACCTCGAGGTGATCTCGAAGGAGTGGCTGACGCCCGACATGCTTCGACTTGTTGTCGGCGGCCCCAACTTCCCGGCCTTTGTCGATAATGGCTTCGCTGATGCCTACGTCAAGATTGTCTTCGATCACGAGGGTCGTCCCTACCCGGAACCCGTTGATGTCAGTGCCCTCAAGGCGGAACTTCCAAGCGACCGGTGGCCAAAGACCCGTACCTACACGGTGCGTTCGGTTGACCATGACAAGCAAGAAGTTGCCATCGACTTTGTCATTCACGGAGACGAGGGGCTTGCTGCCCCGTGGGCGGTCGCGGCTGAGCCCGGCGATCTCATCCAATTCATGGGGCCCGGCGGTGCCTGGTCACCCGTTGAGGATGCCGATTTCCACGTCTTCGTTGGTGACGAATCTGCTGTACCCGCCATCGCGGCGGGCCTTGAGCGACTTCCTGAGGACGCGGTCGGCGCCGTTGTCCTCGAGGCGTCCGAGCACATGCTGGAGATCTCCAGCCCCGCAGGCGTATCGATCGACTGGATCGTGCGCGGCGAAGCCGCCTACGATCCGGATGCTCTGTCGAAGCGCGTGCGCGCACTCGATCTCGCACGTCGCGAAGGCCAGGTGGCTGTCTTCGCCCACGGTGAGCGTGAGGCCATGAAGGGCCTACGCCGCGTGTTCAACGAGCTTGAGATCCCCAGGGAACGCCTCTCGATCTCCGGCTACTGGGCGAACGGCCGCGTGGAGGATGTCTTCCAGGCCGAGAAGCGTACCGACATTGGCAAAGTATAGGGGCCGAGGTGCCGGACTGGGTGCGAGCCGAGTCTGAATAAACGTGACGGGGGTCGACCAATTGGTCGGCCCCTTCGTTTATCTCTAGCGAGCAGCTGGAGTTCATCGCGTGAATAACTCGATCCGTTCCTGATTGTCTAGCCCTGTCGACACTGCCTTTCCCGCCTGGTGTGTCGGTGCGTGCGCTTGCGCGGGTTAGGCATGCCGGTTTCCTCTCTGTCGCACGCGTGGCGGGTGGCGTGTCCTGCGGTGGAGCGGGGTCCGGGGCGCTTGACCAAACATACCCCAGGGGGTATGTTTGGTTTTGTTGTATCGCACGAGCTTGAAGGCTGAAATGAAGATTGTTGTTGTTGGAGGAGTTGCCGGTGGCATGAGCTTCGCGGCGCGTGCCCGAAGGTTGAACGAGTCGGCCGAGATTATCGTTCTTGAGCGTGGCCCATACGTGTCGTTCGCGAACTGCGGTCTGCCTTACTACGTCAGTGGCGAGGTTGAGGATAGAGCGAATTGCTCGTCCAGACCCCGGAGTCACTTGCGGCCTCCCTGAACTTGGATGTTCGAACGGGGCACGACGTCGTCTCGGTCGACGGGGAGGGCCGCCGACTGCTTGTTCGCACCGAGACTGGTGAAGAATCTATTGACTACGACAGGCTGGTTCTGGCACCTGGTGCGAAGGCGATCCAGCCCGATATTGCGGGCCTAGGCCAGTCTTCCCGCGTTCACACGCTACGAACTGTCGATGACGCGATTGCGATCAGGGGCAAGGTTGATTCGGGTGTGCGAAGGGCCGTTGTTCTCGGTGCTGGCTTCATCGGTGTTGAGGCTGCCGAAGGCCTTGCTATGAACGCGCTGGAGACAACGCTGGTAGAGCTTGCCCCGCAGGTGCTCCCTCCGTTGGATGCTGAGCAGGCTTCGCTCGTTGAATCTGAGCTGAAGAGCATGGGCATTGCGGTTCGCACGGGCGTCGCGGCAACCGAGATCAGGTCCGGCGCCGAAGCCGACACGGTCGTGCTGTCCGACGGTTCGGAGCTTGTTGCCGACGTTGTTGTTCTTTCCGTGGGGGTCCGTCCCGACACCGCTTTCCTTGCGGATTCGGGGCTGGAGATGGACGGGGGAGCACTTGTGGTTGATGAGCATGGTCGCACGTCGCTTCCCGACGTATTTGCCGTTGGGGACGCCACGGTCAGTACGGATGCGGTGACCGGGGTTTGCCGACCGGTGGCGCTTGCTGGCCCGGCCAATCGCGCAGGGCGCCTCGTTGCGGACTTTGTCATGAGGCCGGAAACCGCCCGCCCTATCCCGCACCCCCTCGGGACCGCGATTGTGCGTGCAGGAAACCTGACTGCGGCCATGACGGGAGCGAACCGGCGTACTTTGGTCGGTGCCGGAATTTCCTTCCACACGCTTCACCTGCACCCTGCCCAACACGCCGGATACTTCCCCGGGACCAGCCAGATCCACCTGACGGTGCACATCCGTCAGGGTGATGGCCTGATTCTCGGGGCTCAGGCCGTGGGTGCCGATGGCGTCGATAAGCGCATCGATGTGCTCGCCACGGCAATGAAGGGCGGGGCCCTTATCGGTGATCTTATCGATCTCGATCTGTCGTATTCGCCGCCCTATGGCCAGGCGAAGGATGCCGTCAACCTTGCTGGCATGGTCGGATCCAATGTTCTCGACGGCACACTCTCCCTCTGGTACGCGGAGGATCTCGACGGTGTACGCGACAGTGCGCTGATCCTCGATACCCGAACCGATGGCGAGGTGGCCACCGGCATGATTCCCGGTGCTCTCCACATCCCGCACACCGAATTGCGTGGCAGGATTCATGAGGTTCGGGACGCTACGGCAGGCAGGCCCGTCCGTGTCATGTGCGCCTCGGGGGTGCGCTCGGCAATCGCGCACCGGGTTCTTGTGCAGAACGGATTCGATTCGGCCTCGCTGTCCGGCGGCATGCTAACGCTCCGCGCTGTCCTTGGAGAGCGTGTCGAAGAGGTTCTGACCGCGCCCGCGAATGTTCGATAGGACCGAGCGTCATGGTCGGTAAGCTTCGCGACAAGCTCTCGGGTGAGCGCATCCTCGCGGGAGTCATCGCCATTATTCTTGCTGTCGCAACCGCCGAGCTCTCCCTCGAGAACCAGGTTGCCGCCCTTGTGGCGGCGGCCGCCGCGATCTCCGCGGCCCGGCTAGCTATCCGAGGCAACTGTTTGGGTGGCTCAGTCTGCGGCACCGTCTCCGGGACCTGTCGGGTGCCGGAGACTACGGCAGTACAGGCTGAAAGCGAGACATAATAGGGATGTATAGGGAACGACTGCCGGGAATGCGGCGGAGAGGAAGAAGCCGTGAAGGATGAGGTAGCTCAGCGGAAGATTGCCAACCGGCTCAAGCGAGCAAAAGGGCAACTTGATGGCGTTATCGCAGCCGTCGAAGGCGGAAGCTCGTGCAGAGACGTTGTTACCCAACTGTCCGCGGTGACGCACGCGCTCAACAGGGCAGGATTCCTGATCGTCTCCACGGCCATGGAGAACTGCATCTCCGATCCGGAAGGAACCGAGGAGCGAGAAGGTCTCACCACCGAGGAGCTCGAGAAGCTCTTCCTGGCACTCGCCTAGCCGGGAATGACGCCTGGCATGATGCAGTTGGCTACGGCACGGTGGGAACTCCGAGCGCGATGAAACCAGAACGTCTGTTGCCCCTCACGCGGTGACAGCCATAACGAAAAGTCGATAGAAGAGAAAGTTGATGACGCGATGTGCCGAGCAGTCACATGTAAGACCTGTGGCAAGACAACATGGGCCGGTTGCGGCCAGCACGTAGACGACGTGAAGCGGGGCGTTCCCGCAAGTAACTGGTGCAACGGCCATGACAACGACGAGGAAAAGCCCGGAGGATTCTTCTCCAAAGTCTTCGGTCGGTGACCGGAATGGGCCCTCCGATCTTCTGAGTTTCAGCGGATATCGTCTCTCTGTGAGCCCCCTGGAGATTCTGCTTTTTCGCTTTGCTCCCGGCCTGCCCCAGCCGGTTGAATAGTGGGTGGTCAGCCGCCCGCTACGGTGCGGGGCCGCGGGTCGGAATGGAGGAGCGTTATCGCAGAGCAGAAGAAGCCGAAGGCTCACCGCTCCACGAAGGCAACCGGTTCAAAGCGGACGGCCGGGCAAGTTGCGGCAGAACGAAAGAAGCCAGCCGGCTCGCGATCCTCTCAGGGGACCGGTGTGAAGCGAAGGTCTTGCCAAACGAGCCGGAAGCGCGCCTCGACAAGCGGGCGCAGGCGTGGCCGATCCGGTGCCACCGCACGCGGAAACGATGGGCTCCTACGGGTGGGGATTGCGCTCGCGGCCCTTGTTGCGGTGGGTCTTGTGCTGTTCTTCGCGTCCCGAGTTGAGCGAACTGAACCTGTTGACCCGGAGCTGATTTCTCCGTCCGTCCCCGTCGTGGAAGCTGGCGAGAGCGGCGAACAGTTCGGCGATGCTGGGCTTGCTCGGCTGGTCGATGACGAGTGGGTGGCGGTAGCGTCTGACGCAACGGGGATTCCCGAGCGCGCGTTGCGGGCTTATGCGGGGGCGGAAATCGCGTTCCGGCTGGAAGGCTCCACCTGCCAGATTGACTGGGCGACGCTTGCCGGCATCGGATACGTGGAATCCAGGCACGGGACACTCCAGGGTGGGGCTATTGACGGCTCGGGCCAGCAGGTGCCAGACATTGTTGGCATTTCACTCGACGGGAGCGGCTCAACGGCGAGCGTTCCGGACACTGACGGAGGAGTGCTCGACGGAGATGCGGTGTGGGATCGCGCCGTGGGCCCCATGCAGTTCATTCCGTCAACCTGGGACTTCATTGGTGCTGACGGCAACCTGGACGGGGTCAAGGATCCGCAGCACATTGATGACGCCGTGTTGTCATCGACCAGACTGCTGTGCCGCGTGGGCGGGGACCTGTCCGATAGCAGCAACTGGATCGAAGCCGTCTGGTCCTACAACCGAAGCGTGGAGTACAACCGGGCTGTCACAGTCGCCACAGACCGCTACCGAAGGGTGGTCGAAGGACTGTAGGTGCGGGATAATCCGCGTCATTCTGCCCTTTAACTCATTTCGGCAGGTTTGTGTAGATGTTGTAAGTCTCGAATCGTGACTAACTACACGCACGGTTTTTTCCGTGAAAAGTCCGATTTGGGACCCTCGGCCCAAGAAAATCCCGGGTGCCTTCCTAGTCTTAAAATACCAACAAAAAGGGCGTGACCCGCCCAGTGTGACAGGGTGTGACCCACCCTCCGGGAAGGAATGCAATGAGCATTATTAACGAAACTAAGGCATGGCAAGGATTCGAAACCGGAGCCTGGATTGAGTATGTCGATGTTCGTGACTTCATCCAAAAGAACTACACTCCTTTCGAGGGAGATGACTCCTTCCTTGCTGGGCCGACCGAACGCACACTGAAGATTTGGGAAATCCTTTCCGACATGTTCCCCGAGGAGCGCGAACGCGGCGTATACGACGTTGACGCCAAGACGCCCTCGACGATCACCGCTCACGAACCCGGCTACATTGATGAGGGCAACGAGGTTATCGTTGGACTTCAGACCGATGCTCCTCTCAAGCGCGCCATCATGCCCTACGGCGGGTGGCGCATGGTTGAGGGTGCTCTCAAGACCTACGGCTACGAGGTTGACCCGCTCCTGAAGGAAGTCTTCACCACTCACCGCAAGACACACAACCAGGGTGTCTTCGATGTGTACCCGCCGGATGTTCGCAAGGCTCGTTCCTCCCACATCGTGACCGGCCTGCCGGACGCCTACGGCCGTGGCCGCATCATCGGCGACTACCGTCGCGTGGCGCTCTATGGCGTCGACTACCTGATTGAAGCCAAGAAGGCCGAGAAGGCCGCTCTCGATAACGAGCGTTCGGTCGAGGATGTTATCCGCGACCGCGAGGAACTCGCGGAGCAGATCCGCGCACTCGGTGAGCTCAAGGAAATGGCACAGTCCTACGGCTTCGACATCTCCCAGCCCGCGAGGACCGCGAAGGAAGCGGTCCAGTGGCTGTACTTCGCCTACCTGGCTGCGGTGAAGGAACAGAACGGCGCCGCCATGTCGCTTGGCCGCACCTCGACCTTCCTCGACATCTACTTCCAGCGCGATCTTGAGGCTGGCCTCATTGACGAAACCGAGGCCCAGGAAATCATTGATGACTTCGTCATCAAGCTGCGCATCGTCCGCTTCCTCCGCACCCCCGAATACGATGAGCTGTTCTCGGGCGACCCGACCTGGGTGACCGAGTCGATCGGCGGCATGGGTAACGACGGCCGGACGCTCGTCACGAAGAACTCGTTCCGTTTCCTCCAGACCCTGCACAACCTGGGCCCGGCTCCCGAGCCGAACCTCACGGTTCTCTGGTCGGACAAGCTCCCCGAGGGCTTCAAGGCTTTCTGTGCTCGCACCTCGATCGAGACCTCTGCGATTCAGTACGAGTCCGATGAGCTCATCAAGGACAGCTGGGGTGACGACGCCGGCATTGCCTGCTGCGTGTCCGCCATGGCCATCGGCAAGCAGATGCAGTTCTTCGGCGCCCGCGTCAACCTTGCCAAGACCCTCCTGTACGCCATTAACGGCGGTAAGGACGAGGGCTCGGGCGTTCAGGTTGCTCCCGAGATGCCGGCGGTGGAAGGCGACGTTCTCGACTACGACGACGTTCTTCAGAAGCTTGACGTCATGATGGACTGGCTTGCCCAGACCTACGTGGATGCCCTCAACTGCATTCACTACATGCATGACAAGTACGCCTACGAACGCATCGAGATGGCACTGCACGACGCAAACATCCTGCGCACCATGGCCTGCGGTATTGCCGGTCTCTCCGTTGCGGCCGACTCGCTGTCCGCCATCAAATACGCCAAGGTCAAGCCGATCCGTAATGAAGACGGCCTCGTTGTCGACTACGAGACCGAGGGCGACTTCCCGACGTTCGGTAACGATGACGACCGTGTCGACGAGATCGCTGTTGCGCTCGTTCGTAGCTTCATGGAGAAGATCCGTAAGCTCCCCACGTACCGCAATTCGCTACACACCCAGTCGGTCCTGACCATCACCTCGAACGTGGTCTACGGCAAGCACACCGGCAACACCCCGGACGGTCGCCGCAAGGGTGAGCCGTTTGCGCCGGGTGCAAACCCGATGAACGGTCGCGACACCCACGGCATGCTGGCCTCGGCCCTCTCGGTCGCCAAGCTTCCCTACTCGGAAGCCCAGGACGGCATCTCCCTGACCAACACGGTTGTTCCGTCCGGCCTGGGACGTGACCTTCCCGAGCAGGTCCAGAACCTTGTCGGACTTCTTGACTCCTACATGGGAGCCGAAGGGTTCCACGTCAACATCAACGTGCTCAACCGCGACACGCTGTACGACGCCATGGAGAACCCGCAGAAGTACCCGCAGCTCACGATCCGCGTCTCCGGATACGCCGTGAACTTCGTGCGCCTGACCCGCGAGCAGCAGCTCGACGTCATCTCCCGCACGTTCCACGAGCGCGTATGACCGACGGCGTCACTGGTATGGCCGCACCCGAGGCCCTCGACATCGAGGTGCCCCGGGTGGCCGGATCCGGCATTGACGGCCTCGACCCCGCACCGGAACTCGGCCGTTCAGCGCACCTCCATGCGGTACGCGAAGGCAGAGTAGGTTCCGTTCACTCGTGGGAGCTCGTCACGGCCGTGGACGGCCCCGGCTCACGGATGACTCTGTTCCTGGCCGGGTGTCCGCTCCGATGCCTCTACTGCCATAACCCTGACACGCTCAAAATGAAAGACGGCGAACCCGTCACCGTTGAGAGCGTCATGAAAAGGGTTCTGCGCTACCGCGGAATCTTCAAGGCAAGCAAGGGAGGGCTGACGATCTCCGGCGGAGAGCCGATGATGCAGCCCGCGTTCCTCAAGAACATTCTTCGTGAAGCCAAGAAGCACGACATTCACACGGCAATCGACACGTCAGGTAACCTCGGGCACTACATGCTCGACAAGGACCTGGCCGGCCTCGATCTTGTCCTTCTCGACGTCAAATCAGGAATCCCCGAGACCTATCGGGACCTGACCGGTCGCGAACTCCAACCCACCATCGATTTCGGTGACCGTCTCGCCAAACTCGGAAAGGAAGTCTGGATACGCTTCGTCCTGGTACCAGGATGGACGGACGCGCCCGAGAATATCGACGCAGTCGCGAAGATCATTACCCGGTGGCCGAACGTTTCCCGCCTTGAAGTTCTACCCTTCCACCAGATGGGAAGAGATAAGTGGGAGACCATCGGAATCCCGTACCGACTCGATGACGTCGAACCGCCCTCGAACGAGGAAGCGGACAGGGTGCGCCAGCGATTCCGCGATCTCGGCGTTTCGCTCGTCTACTAGACCGATGGCCCAGTGCCGCCGGGCATATAACCAAATATCCTGCTCTTGAGATTCGTCACCTCACGAGCCTTGCCATACACCAATGGCACGAAGGCCGGTCCTTCTACTTTTCCCGGGGTAGGAAGACCGGCCCTTCGCATCTCAAAACCTATCCGCTCGTCGAACATCGGCAGATGTCATGACGCGCAAAGCCCCAACAACACAATGACCTACGAAGAGGCGCGTGATGATGAGCCACTTCCCACGGCTCCTGCAGGACCAGCGCACTACCGTGAGCGTGATACTCCCGGTCTTAGCTGCTCGGCTAGCCGCGTGAAGTATTCCTCGTGGTCGTCGAGGGAGCGAGTCCACAGCTCCTGCGCTGACTGTGTGGAGCAAAGGTATTCGCGTTCGCGTGCCAGGATGGTCTGATATTCATCGATCCAGGTGAGGGCTTCGGTTGCTGTTTTCTCGGAGAACCGGACCCAGTTCATCGTCCCGTGAATACGTAGGAGCGAGTAGCGGTCGACGTTATCGCAGTCGCCAACCGAACGAGCAAGAAGCGACGGCGCGTGATCGAACAGGTCATGGCCCGGGAAATCCGGTGATTCGGGATCGTAGTTCCATTTCCCATCCGTATGCATCGCAATGCCCTGGCAGATTTCCGTTATCCGTGTCTCCTCAAGCCCGAGCTCCTCAAGGATGGGCCGAGCGAGGATTGCTCCCGACCTGCCGTGATCAACGGGAACCGTTGCATTAAACTTGCCGATGTCGTGCAGGAGGCAGGCGAGCTCAAGAATGTCAGGATCCATGCCTTCCCGTTCGGCGACAACGCGTCCAATGTGGGCGACTCTCAGGCAATGCTCGTAGCGGTAAAGGACCTGCTCCCGGTTGAGGGGAAGACCAAACAGGTGATCGTGCAGTGCCTGGCGTGCTGGCTCGAAATACGGAGAAGTCACGAAGCAAGTATAGATGCGACGCACCTGCAGGAGTGCCCGACATTTTGCTTCCAGCGACATACTGCTCCTGAATTCTTGCCGACCTAGTGCTTCCGCGTTTGCGCCGGCCTATCGGTACTGCCCAGGGGTGCGGCGCAGGATAACCCGCGACCGCACCGATCTTGCCGTCAGCTGTGGTGGATCTTCAATGGTGGGGAACTACCGCAGCACCGGTTGTTTCACTCTGGCTGAGTTACCCTATTCCGTAGCGATGGCCTCGAGGACGTCGAGTCGTGCTGCTCGCCGTGCCGGCAGGATCGAAGCGAGTGCTCCGACGATGATGGCGAGGAGTAGAATGATGCCGAGGGTGCCCCACGGGATCGCGAAGATCGCATCAGCATCATCGGCGAGGTAGGTCGTGAGACCAATGGCGACCGGGACACCAACGACGATGCCGATGGCGGCGCCGAGAACAGAAATGATGATCGACTCGATGACGATGGAGCCGCGCACCCCTCTCTTTGACAGGCCGATTGCTCGTAGCAGTCCGATCTCGCGCGTCCTATCGGCAACCGACAGGGACAGGGTGTTGACGATGCCGAGGGCCGCGATAACGATCGACAGCCCGAGGAGGGCGTAGAGCATGGTGAGAACCATGTCGATGCTCTGACCGATCATGCCGGCAAGGTCGTCCTTGTCGAAGATCTGGTACACGTACAGATCATCAACGGAAGCAATGACCTCTTCCTTGACCTCCGTGATGTCGTAGCCGTCTGCGACGTCGATGAGGATCACGGCGGTGTTGATGCCGTTGAGCTGCGGGGTGCTGAACACGTCTTCCGACACGTACATCTCCGTCATGATGATCTCCGTGGAGACAATCGCGCTGATCTCGAATTCGACCGGGGCACCATCTGCTCCGAGCAGGCTGATCGTATCGCCAAGGCCAACGTCCTGCGAGTCCGCGAAGCTCTCGTGGATGGCGAGGTTGCCGTCCGTGAAGGCAGTCATGTCACCCTCGACGAACACGAGGGCCAAAGCATCCACCGCATAGTCGGACATGGAAACCACGTAGGCCGGGGCCGGCTGCTCGCCCGGGATCATGGCACGACCAGCGTCAACCGACGTGTCGACCGACGCAACACCGTCCACCTGCTCCATACGTTCCACACCGACTGAAGGATCGGAGATCGGCAGGTTCGTCATGGAGACGAGGTCTGCCTGGATGGCTGAGTCGGTGATGTCGGACAGGGATGCCTTCATCGACGTGGCAAGGGTTGCTCCCGTGGCGACGAGGGCGACACCGATCATGAGGGCGGAGGCCGTTGACGCGGTTTTTCGCGGGCTGGCCTTCGTTGATTCGGAGGCGACCTTGCCGAGGATCGGGGAGATTCTGCGGAACGGCCACCCGAGGACCGCCACGGCGGGCCCGACCAGGGTCGGTGTCATGACGATGAGGCCAACGATGATGAAGAGGGCTCCCACCCCGAGCAGGGTCCCTGCGGGATCCATGGCACGCAGGGCGCCCGCCGCGAAGGCCGCAACGCCCAGGGCAACGATGGTGCCGCCGATGATTGTGCGTACCGTGAGGGGTTTCTCGGTAGCTCCCGAGGTTTCCCTCATGGCTTCGATCGGGGAGTGAGAGCCGCCGACCGTGCCGGCATGAGGGCCGCGATTACGGTGACGATCACACCGATGATGATCGAGGTGATGATGATCGACGGGGTCATGATGAGGTCGGCATCGAGTGGCATACCCCAGGCCTCGAGCCCCCACCTGATGAGGAGGATCAGGCCCTGACCGGCAATGACGCCAACGACGGAGCCGATGAGCCTGATGATGATGGCCTGGACGAAGACAACGACGAAGACCTGGCTGGGTGCCGCGCCAACGGCACGCAGCAGGGCGAACTCCTTTTGGCGCTGACGAACCGAGATCCGGAACGTATTCGCGATGATGAAAATGCCGATACCGAGGGCCAAGAACACGAAGATCAGGAGGAAGGTGTTGACCATGTCCAGGATCGACGAGATCGACTCCTGGGTCTCCGCCCGCACCTCGTCCGCCGTCAGGACGGTGAAGTCACCGCGGACGTCGCTGACATTGTCCCGGGCCGCGTCCGGGTCGGCACCGTCTTCGAGCACGACGGTCATCTCGGAAACGGTTCCGCCGGGACTGAACGACTCCGGTGCGAGTCCAGTGTCGATCACGGTGACGGAGGTGCCCGCCACCGATGTTCCTTAGGAGACAATACCGACAACCTCCACGTCCATCGGATTGCCGTTGATGAGAAGAACCGTTTCGTCACCCACCCACAGGTTGGCGCGCTCGGCGGTGCTCTCCTCGAGAGCGATTTCGTTGGGGGATGCGGGCCCTCGGCCGTCCGTGACAGTCTCCGTGTCGATTGCTTCCATCCACCCAAAGGCCAGTGCGGGTGCCTGAGCGAAGTTCGCTGGCTGTCCTTCCGCATCGAAGACGATTGCGTTGCCAGCGAAGGAAGGATAGGCGCCGGAGACGCCCTCGATGTCGTGAATCTCGTCGGCGACCGTGATGTCGCTGGGAGCGTTCCCCACCTGCGTAGCATCACTCGTGTCGAGCTCTTCACCGCGAACCGTCAGGTTATCGGTGATGGTGCCCTCGGTGAGGTTATCGAATGTCTGCCCGAGCACGTCGCGGAAGGCGAGGGTGCCGGACAAAAAGGCGATGCCGAGCATAACGGCCAGTGCCGTGAGGAAGAATCGGCCAAGCTGCGCGCGGCTTCCGCGCATCGTTACTTGCCACATGACTACCGACCGTCCCGCAGAGCATCCAGGACGCTGTCGCGCGTCGGGTCGCGAAGCTCGCCCAGGATATGGCCGTCGCGAAGCACGATCACCCTGTCCGCCCATGCCGCGGCGTCCGGTTCGTGAGTGACCATGACGACCGTCTGGCCGAGCTCATCAACGGACTTGCGAAGGAACGACAGGATCTGTGAGGTTGCTTCCGAGTCGAGGTTACCGGTCGGCTCATCGGCAAAGACCACGTCCGGGGAGCCAACCATGGCACGCGCACACGCGACGCGCTGCTGCTGACCACCGGACAACTCGGTTGGCCGGTGCTCGAGACGATCGGCAAGGCCGACCGTGTCAACAACGTGATCGAACCGCTTTTGGTCGATCTTCCTGCCGGCGATCGTCACGGTGCCGGCGGTGGCTCCCTCGAGGCTAACAATGCTGTGCATGAGGGTGGACTTGCCGGACCCTGAGGGGTCCATAATCGCTGTCAGTTCATCGCGACCGATGTCGAGGTCGATTCCCCGGAGGGCGGGAACGATGGTGCTACCGCGCCCAAAGGTCTTCTCAAGATTACGTACGTTGATGACCGACTGGTCGATCGGGGCAAGGGTGGTAGTGAACGCGGACGTCGACACGAGGTCTCCTCGGTTCACTGTCTTTCAACGTTTTCGGTCAAACAGAGAAAAGTAACCGGAAGAATAAGGATTGACCTTGAAATACCACTGAGATGGCCCCTATTCACTCAGGGGATCGGTCTCCCAAGGTGATGAACCGCGCCGGGAAAGTGCCGTAAAGCGGTACTTCATCCCGTTTTTTGCGGTGTGCCAGCCCCGGTCCGGGTCGGCGCTGACAATATCCCAGCTCGTGACGGGAAGAGGAGGAGCGAAGGCGTCTGCGCCCTCGACGGTGATGTCGATATCGGTCACAACAATCCCGTCGAGAAGGGGGATCGATGCCTCGTAAATCTGTGCGCCACCCATGACCCAAGCGAGCTGATCACCAACCAGTTGCTGGGCCTCTTCCAGGGAAGAAACAACATCGCATCCGGGGAACAGTCGGCGCGTGCGCGTCACGACTATGTTGCGCCGCCCGGGGAGCGGACGATACTTCTCCTCAAGGGACTCGTACGTGCGCCTGCCCATGATCACGGGATGGCCCGTGGTCAGCCGCTTGAAGTGAGCAAGGTCCTCGGGCAGGTGCCAGGCCATCGTGCCATCCCTGCCGATCGCCCGGTCGTGTGCCTGGGCCCAAATAGCGACGAGACTCATACGGCCACCGGTGCCTTAATCGACGGATGGTGCTCGTAGCCCTCCGTGAAAATGTCGTCCATGTCGTACTCAAAGATCGACGGAGCTTTCTTCAAGTTCAGGGTGGGGAAGGGGAACGGCTCTCGCGAGAGCTGCTCCTTGACCTGCTCGATGTGGTTGTCGTAAATATGGCAGTCGCCCCCGGTCCAAATGAACTCGCCAACCTCAAGACCCGTCTGCTGAGCCACCATGTGAGTCAGCAGAGCGTAGGACGCAATGTTGAACGGAACGCCCAGGAACAGGTCGGCGCTGCGCTGATACAGCTGGCAGGACAGCTTCCCGTCAGCAACATAGAACTGGAACATCGTGTGGCACGGCTGCAGAGCCATCTCATCCAGGTCAGCCACATTCCACGCGGACACGAGGATCCGGCGCGAATCGGGAGTGTTACGGATCTGGTCAATAACTCGCTGGATCTGATCAATATGCTGACCATCCGGGGTGGGCCACGATCGCCACTGGTAGCCGTAAACGGGACCAAGCTCGCCCTTTTCATCGGCCCACTCATCCCAGATCGTGATGCCACGTTCCGTCAGCCAACCAATGTTTGTATCCCCGCGAAGGAACCAAAGCAGCTCGCCCTTAACCGCCTTCATCGCGACGAACTTCGTCGTGATCCGCGGGAAACCCTCGGACAGGTCAAACCTCATCTGGTGACCGAACACCGAACGGGTTCCCGTCCCGGTGCGGTCCGTCTTGCGATTACCGTTCTCCAGAACGTGGCGGAGCAAATCTTCATAGGCCGTATTCACCCCACCAGTGTAGGACAGGCGAGCGAGCTCAGAGAGGGAACCGTGTCAATACTCATCGAATGCCGTAGCCCCAGTGGGCACCCCGCTGCCGTCAACCCGGCGACCCAGCCCGACCGACTCGGCGCGACAATGTGCGCTTGGCTTTCGATCTGGTGGGCGGTCGGTGCGGATAGGGGAGGGTGCAGAAAAGGGCCGGAACGGCGAATACTCGCTGTCCCAGCCCTTTTCTGGCTGTGTGTACTAGCTGGTGCGCTCGCGGCGCGGGCCAACTACGCGTCGATGGTCTTGCTTTCGCTGTTCGCGTTCACTGCGATCTTGCGGGGCTTGGCCTCATCGGCGACCGGGAAGGTCAGGGTGAGAACACCGTCCGTGTAGTTGGCATCGATCTTGTCGACTGCGACGCCGTAGCCAAGGGTGAGCTGGCGGGCGAAGGTACCCGTCGGGCGCTCCTTGGAGAGCCACTCGATCTCGCCCTCCCGTGCCTTCCGCTCGGCGCGGATCGTCAGGGTGCGGTCATCAATGTCGATATCGATTGTTGAGGGGTCCACGCCGGGCAGGTCCAGCTCGGCCACGTACTCGTCACCGGTGCGGATCAGGTCCATCGGCATACCGGGGACGGACGGGCGCGTAAAGCTCGAGGAGAACATGCGCTCAAGGTCGTGGAAGGGATCGTTTCGCTTTGCCATTAGGTCTCTCTTTTCTCTCAGGGTCCTCCACCTGTTCCTTACCTCTGACCAGGCTCTCGGACCGACTGATATAAGTATCGAACTAGATTCTGAAAGAGTCAAATAAAGTTGAGCGTTCTTCGCTCAAGGTGAACTGCATGTGCTGGATTGGCTCAATTCCTGGATTCCGCGGGTCCGCCAGGAAAGGTGAGATGAAGGTCTGCTCCACCGCCTGTTGAGGGCTGCGCGGAGTTTTCAATGTGAAGCTGCCCTGGGGATTCCCAGTGTGCGTCCCGGACCCGAGCCCGGCGTTGCCGGTGATGGGCAGGGATAAGCATTCGGAAATCGTGAGAGTCACCGGGCAAGCGGAAGAGCCGAGCTATAAGAAGCTAGCTATTCTGTGGGGTGGGTTTGGTCGTCCCGTGGCGAACGTATCGGGACCCCGGTTGAGATCCCGATACTACCGATTCATGACGTGCGACTAGAAGGCACCGCTTACGTGGAAGAGTTGCGCGAGTCCTTGAATTCGTAGGTGTTCTCGGCGGACGCTTCGAGGGTGCGTCCCACGGTGCAGTTGCGTTCGACCGCTCCGTCAACCTTCTTCTTTAAGGCAACGAGTTCGTCCTCGCTGAGGCCCGACAGGTCGAGGGAGAAGACGGTTTTGATAGCCGAGTAGCGGTTCTCTTCTTCCATGCGTTCCGGTTCGACATCGAGCACGACGTGGACGTCGTCTCCGAGTTCGTAGGTGAGCCGGTGATCCATTGAGAGACCAACGCAGGTAGCACCTGCGAACTGGAGGAGTTCTCCGGGGGAGAAGACCTCCGGTGCTTCGGGGTCACCGATCTTAACGATCGCGCCGCGGTCGTTCGTTGCTATCCATTCGCGGACCCCTGTCCGCACGGCTTTCATGATGCCAGGATGGCGTTGACGAGCTTCTGGTCGCCCTCGAGAATGCCATCGATCTTCGAGGCGGCGATTTTCTCGATCTTGGCACCGACGAAAGGCACGTTGACCTTCACTTCGCCAGAGTACGTGCAGGAGGCGGAATTGCCGTTGGCGGTCAGCGTCTGGGTGAGGGAGACCGTGACGGGGAGGGATCCCACGTCGACCGTGAAGTCGGCCCTCGCAACGTCCGGGCCCGTGCCGTCCCAGGTCTGGGTGATCGTTGCGATGACATCGCGGTTGATCAGGCGGCGGAACTTATCGGGAAGCTTCGCGGCGGGGACCGTGACAACCGTGACTGCCTTTGGCGCAGTTTCTGCGTTCGTTACGGTGTGCTGGGGTGCGTCAAGGTCGCCTGCTTCGGTGCGCGCGCGGGCGAGTTCTTCGGAGATCAGCACCCGTTGAACGGATACGAGATCGGCGGAAAATGAGATGGTCCGTTCGAGATGCATATGTTCTCCTGTCGCGACGGGATAGGCTGGCAGTGTGCCAACGCTCTCCAACATGATAAATCAGGCAGGTACCCTCGACGCTGAGGGTGTCGAGCATATCCACCACCTCGTCGGTGACTGGCATCCGCTTGCCGATATTTCCTTCTCAGACCTCTTCATCGCGCTTCACACGAAGGACGACACGTTCCTCATAGCCGCGCATTGTCGGCCAGCCACGGCAGGGACCATCGAGGGTGAAGACGTCGTGGGCGATAATGTTTCCGACAGCATCGAGCGTGCCGTCCGCAAGTCCTTCGAGACCGGCGAGATCCTCAGAACGGGTGTGGATCACCTGCGTTTCACGATGGTCCCGATTCGCGTGCCGTCCGGGAAGACTATCGGTGTCCTGGTGGTCGTCGCCGATGATCGGACGGATAGGATGCCGGACGCGGTACAGAAGAACTATCACGAGATCGTGGAAAGCCTGCTCCACATGGTGTCCCGCGGGGACTTCCCGGCGGATGCTGCACCGTCTTCGTTCCGACATGGAACGCCGCGCGCCTCCGACGGCCTTATCCACATGGATGCGGAGGGAGTCGTTCTCTATGCCTCCCCGAATGCTCTGTCAGCATTCCACCGGCTCGGTGTGCGGGGCAGGCTCCCCGGGAAGGTACTGGCCGAGCAGGTCACCGACATCATGGAGTACAGCTCCAATGTTGATGAGATGCTTCCCGTCGTCATCCTCGGCAGAGGTACCTGGGCAACCGAAATCGAATCGCGGGGAGTTGTTCTTTCCCTGCGCGCCATCCAGCTCAAAAAGAACGGTATGAGGGCAGGGGCTGTCCTCATGTGCCGTGATGTGACGGAGATCAGGCGCTCTGAACGCGAGCTCATGACGAAGGATGCGATGATCCGGGAGATCAACCACCGGGTTAAGAACAATCTGCAAACCGTCTCGGCCCTGCTACGGCTACAGGCGCGACGAGCATCGGATCCCGGTGCAAAGCAGAACCTTGAGGATGCTCAACGCAGGATCTATACCATCTCCATGGTCCACGAAGCACTCGCCGCCACGGGTGCCGACAAGGTCGAATTCGATGAAACCTTTGCCCGCCTCATGAGGCTCGCGGCCGGCGTGGCCACAACCGGCCAGCACGTCAGCACCCGGTTCGAAGGATCCTTCGGAAAAGTTCATGCCGAAGAAGCAACTTCGCTTGCCGTCGTTCTCAACGAGGTCATCACGAATGCCGTCGAGCACGGCTTCAAGGGGCGGGACGGCTCCATTGTCGTCACCGCCGACCGCCAAGGGGACCAGCTCGATGTGCAAATCATCGATGACGGTGTTGGCATCAAGGACGGTGAACGCGGCAGTGGCCTGGGTACCCAGATCGTTGAAACAATGATCAAGTCCGACCTGCTTGGGGATATCTCGTGGAATCCCAGGCCTGAGGGGGGCACGACCGTCAAGATCCACGCCCAAATGCGTCGTCGCGACTAGGCCTACCCGGCGCCGTCCGCGAGTGCTTCGAGGCCCTGCACAGTTTGGAGACAGGCTGGATTTGGATCCGGAAACCCGTGACGCTCGAACGCAGCCCAGGAATCTAATCCCCGTCGGTGGCAGAATTCCGATCCCACCAAGCGGGGGACGCTGCTCCATTTAGGTACGAGTTGTGAACCAAGCTTGGTGTGGGCGGGTGAGTGCTCGGTATCAAAGCAATAGAGAAGTGGGGGGGGGCCGGAAATGTTGAAACAAACACCGAAAACAGTTGTTTTGGTGAGGGGCCGGCCCCGGGGGAGGGGAGGAGGGGGGGGGGGCGGGCCACACA
>NZ_JBQCYC010000001.1:271245-280756 GCF_052087705.1 Flaviflexus sp.
GGGGCGGGTGCTCATTTTTGTTAGGTGTTTTTAACCCTGCTTGGGGGGGGGGGGTGTGTGCTGTTTAAAAAACAAAAACAGACGGGGCGACCAGCTTACCGGGCCCCCACTTCCTCGAAAGCTTTGTGTTAGGAAGCGCGGCGAGCGCGGGCGTTGCGACGCTTGAGGGAGCGACGCTCCTCTTCGGACATGCCACCCCAGACACCAGCATCCTGGCCGGTTTCAAGAGCCCACTTCAGGCAGGTGTCGCGCACCTCGCACCGGTTGCAGACGGCCTTGGCCTGCTCAACCTGAGCGAGAGCTGGACCCGAGTTGCCAATCGGGAAGAAGAGCTCGGGGTCCTCGGTGAGGCAAGCCGCGCGGTGGCGCCAATCCATAGATAATCGTCTCCTTAAAGATCCGGCGTCTGTAAACACCGGATGAACATCTAGTTCATTACCTTGTCATGGGGATCGCGAACGGTAAAGAGTTTTTTGACGTTCAACACCGGTGCATTCAGTCACAGCGTCGTGACGGTACTATTGGCACATGCTCAATGGAAAGTCGATGCGTACGGAGACAATTGCGGCAATTGGGGTGGGCCTCGAAGCGCTTGTTTTGTGCATCTGGTCGATAACAGTGCTGGTCTCGGGCTTGTCGGGAGAAACCGTCGTCACCGAAGACGGTAGCGAAACGACCCTCGGCATCTTCATGCTGATCGTCGGCCTCATGCTTGGTGGCATCGCTATTGCCGTCTGGAAAGACGTTCGCTGGGCCACCGGCCCCGCCATCACCCTCCAGGTTCTACTCATCGGCGGCGCCGTAATCTCAACCGACTTCCTCAACATTGCCGCCCTGGGTGCGATCATTCTCTTCGCGGTTCTCGTTGGCATCGCCCTCATAGCCGTCCGCCGCAGACAGTTTGCCGACGGTGATGGCTTCTAAGCGCACGTTGAACAAAGGGCTTTCTAAGCGCACGTTGAACTAAGCGCTTTGCGCAGGTTCGGCACCGTGGGCCGACATGTCGGGCTCGGTGCCAGACGCTGTCGAGAGAATCAATTTTATTGCACGGGCCCAGGCACATGGTGGCTATATCCATGCGCCCGGGCTCGTTTTATTCGAGTGCCTTGACGGGTGCCTTCACCGGTCACGTTATTGTCATGGGCGGAGGTCGTGTTCTGCACTAGCCGATAACGTCCTCGGCTGGGATCTCGACGATGTTCTCGGGGCTGTTCACACCGACCTTGCCGACGTCCTTGCGGACGGGAATGGCGTTGAGATCGGGGTTCGGGTGGGAAATGATCTCGAGGGCCGCGTCGGGGTTTTCCTCCTGAGGATCGAGCCAGTCTGAAAAGTCCTCCTGGTCAAGGATGACCGGGACGCGTTCATGAATATCGGCCAGTTGTTCGGCGGCCTTCGTGATGATTGTTGTTGACAACAGCCAGGCGTCGCCGTCCTTCCACCACGAGTAGAGGCCAGCGAAGGCAAGGGGCTGACCGTCGGTACGCGAGATGTAGTAGGGCTGCTTTGCGCTCCCCACCTTCTTCCACTCGTAATAGCCATCGGCCGGAACAATGCAACGACGTTTCTTCAGCGATGGTGCGAACGACTTCTTCTCCGCAACCGTCTCGCTTCGCGCATTAATCATCTTCGCGGAGAACGACTTATCTTTCGCCCACGGCGGGAGCAGACCCCAGTGTGCCAGGTGAGCTTCCCGTGATAGTCCGTCGTCGTACCGTTCAACAATGATCGGCACACCGGTTGTTGGGGCAACATTCCAGTTCTGCGGGCGTGCCGCCACGTTCTCGGTGATGACATCGAGGTCAAATAGGCCGGGCTGCTCATCAAGACGAGTAAAGGTTGCATAGCGTCCGCACATGTGAAACAGCCTAGTGGAGTAGCGAATACGACAACAGTGCGACCGCGTCCACACGTCCCTTGGCCGGTTCGTTCGCCAATTCTTGCCCCGCGCCCGGCAGGTGGCCGCGCTAAGCTATCTGCGTGACCACGAAAGACTTCTCCGAAGCCGCTGAGCGCTGGAACGAACTGGCTGACATCCTCCGGCCCGCACAGACCGCCTACTACAAAGACCAGATGGGCGAATCGCCGCTGTCGGATGCCGAATACGACAAGCTCATTCGGGAAATGAGGGGGATTGAGGAACTCTATCCTCAGCTCAACACCCAGGATTCACCCACCCGCGTTGTCGGTGCGGTTATTGAGGAAGGAGATCGCGGAGAAGAAGGCGCCGATTCCCCGGCAACATTCTCACCTGTCGTACATCGGGAACGCATGTACTCGCTCGAGGACGCGTTCGACCGGGACGAAGTGAAAGCCTGGTTCCAGCGAGTCTCTCGGGAGGAAGGAATGGCGACCTCCGATGTTGAGGTTGTCTGCGAAGCCAAGATCGACGGACTCGCTGTGAATCTCCGGTACGAGAACGGCCGGCTCGTTCAGGCCGCTACTCGCGGGGATGGCACAACCGGTGAGGATGTTACCGCGAACGTCGCCACGATCTCCGTCGTTCCCCAGGAACTGACCGGTGAGGGATATCCGGACCTTATTGAAATCCGCGGGGAAATCTTCATTCCGCTCGAAGACTTTACGGTGTTCAATCGGAGGCTGGAAGAAGAAGGCCTGCGAACATTCGCAAATCCGCGCAATGCTGCGGCGGGTTCCCTCCGCCAAAAGGATCCGGCGGTCTCCGCGTCGCGCCCACTGTCTTTCATCGCCCACGGCATCGGTGCTGTGGAAGGCTCCACCACTCCGGTCGAGAACCAGCTTGAAGTGTACGAGCGGATGGCAGGGTGGGGTATCCCGGTATCTCCCTACACGCGGGCGGTCACGGGCCTCGATGCTGCCCTTGGTTTTATTGACGATCTGGGAACCAGACGCGGTGATCTCATCCACGGCATGGACGGTGCCGTTATCAAGGTTGCCAGCCGTGCCATGCAGCGCGAACTCGGCTACACGTCCCGCGTGCCCCGATGGGCGCTTGCCTACAAGTACCCGCCCGAAGAGGTGCACACGAAGCTTCTTGAAATCGGTGTTCAGGTGGGCCGCACCGGCCGCGCTACTCCGTACGCCATCATGGAGCCGGTCCTGGTCGACGGCTCGACCGTCTCCCAGGCAACCCTCCACAATCCTTCCGAGGTTGCCCGCAAGGGCGTCCTGGTCGGTGACACCGTTGTCCTTCGCAAGGCGGGTGACATCATCCCCGAGGTTGTCGGCCCCGTTTATCAGCTCCGCACTGGAGACGAAAAAGAATGGGTTATGCCGGCCGAGTGCCCGGCCTGCGGCTCGGTGCTGGCGCCAAGCAAGGAAGGGGAGGCCGACTGGCGTTGCCCGAACGCAAAGTCGTGCCCTGCCCAGCTCACCGAGAGACTTGCTCATGTTGGCTCCCGCGGTGCCCTTGATATCGAGGCGCTCGGTGACGAAACAGCTCTTATGCTGACCAATCCCGATGCTCGCAGGGAAGCCGCAATTGCCTCCCTGATTGCCGGCCACAACCTGACAATTGATGGCAGAAAAGTTTCGCTTTCCTCCAGAGTTGCGAAGGACGCGATTGCCGAGTTCGGTGAACCTACCCCCGGGCAAATCCATCCGGGAATACTCGAAGCGTTGGGGATCCCGAAAGAGCAGAACCCGGTACTTGAAAACGAAGCGGGCCTGTTCGACCTGACGGCGGAGGACCTGAAGAACGTCTTCGTGTGGAGTGAGCACCGCGTCAAGGGAGAATTCCTTGGGGACTACCGCTACGCACGTGCCGCCTGGACAAAGCCGACCGTTGATAGGGAAGGCAACGTCAAGAAGAAATCGGTTCCTTCGAAGACAACCGAGACTCTCATGCGGGAAATTGACACGGCAAAGTCGAAGGACCTATGGCGCAAGATTGTCGCCCTGTCCATTCGGCACGTGGGCCCGACGGCGGCGCGGACCCTTGCTTCACGCTTCGGTTCCCTCGATGCGATAGCCGAAGCAAGCTCGGAAGAACTTGCAACTGTCGATGGCGTTGGCCAGACAATCGCCGAATCAATTCGCGACTGGTTCGAGGTCGACTGGCACCGCGAGATCGTCGAGTCGTGGCGAGCCGCTGGTGTGGTGTGGGAAGACGAGGCCGCTGAAGAGTTGCCCCAAACACTTGCGGGTCTCACGATCGTGGCCACCGGATCCCTGGAGAATTACACGCGGGATTCCGTGAAGGAAGCAATTATTGCCCGCGGTGGTAAGGCCTCCTCATCGGTCTCCAAAAACACCAGCTATGTCGTAGTTGGTGAGAGCGCTGGATCGAAAGCCACCAAGGCGGAAGAACTTGGACTGCGGATTCTCGATGAGGATGAGTTCACGGCACTGCTTGCCGGCGGGCCGGAGGCCGTAGCCGAGTAGGTGAAGAACCGGCTGGATGGAATTTCTCTTCGATCCGGTCGCCGACCTGCCGCGAGAATCGGCAGAATGCCTCGACCCTCTTGCCCCGGTTGGGGAGGAGGGTCGAGACGTTCAGATTTGAGAACTGAATGGTCCGAGAACCACAGGGAAGACGGAGTTCTCAGCTGTTGAAGCTGGCTAAAGGATGATGCCGAGCGGACGGAGGATACGCTCGAGGACTCGGGCGAGGAACGGACGGCTTTGCCATTCCTTGGTCGTGAGTTCCCGGGTATTTGTTAGGTCGAGTTTGAAGATCTTTTCCATAAGGCTCGCGTGGGAATCGGAATATAGCTCCACGTTGATCTCGTAGTTCCCGCGCATCGACAGTGCATCGATGTTAGCCGTACCAACCGTTGACCACTTGCCGTCCACGGTCATTGTCTTGGAGTGAACCATGGCTCCCTGGAAGAGAAAGATACGAACCCCAGCATCGAGCAGTGCCGCATAGGAGGGACGTCCCACCCAGTCAGCAACAATGTGGTTTGAATACTCCGGGAGTAGAACGCGGACATCGACGCCTCGCTCTGCGGCAGCGATCAGGGCTTCCTGAAGGTCACGGTCAGGGATGAAGTAACCCATCGTGATCCACGCGTGGGACGCTGCGCGGTCGAGTGCGTCCAGATAGATCGAACGGATCGGGTAGGAAAGCCTCGAGGGCAGGTTCTGAACTGCTCTCAGTCGGGAGCTCCAGTCCGTTGTTCCCCTGTCGGTCAGGCGCTTCTCCCGCCGAGGACGGTGCGAGTTCCACATGTCGACAAAGGCGTTCTCAAGCTCCCATGACTGCGGGCCCTCGAGCCGGATGTGAGTATCACGCCAGTGATCGGCATAGAGCTGACCGATGTTGTATCCGCCAATATAGGAGATCTTTGAGTCAACGATCAGGAGCTTGCGGTGATCCAGCCCGGAGTGGCGGATCAGGCCGAGGAACCGACCCGGGTGCAGGAACGGGAAGCGGAGCACGTGAAGGTGGTCTATTTTCGGGAAGTAGCGGAAGCGGGGATCCTGATTGAGGTTCCCGAACACGTCAACAATGACGTATGTTGAAACACCTCGCTTGGCGGCGTTGATGATGGCTTCACGGAACCGCTTGCCAATGTCGTCGGCCTTCCAGATATAGGTCTCGAAGTAGACGGACTCCGTCGCATTATTAATGTCTTCGAGCATCGCGTCATACAGGTCGTGCCCGAACGTATAGGTTGTCACATCGGTGTTTGTAACCGCGGAGGTCTTCGGTTTGAAATGAGGAAACTCGCCCGTGGGAGGTTCACGGCGTTTCCTGCGCTCATCGATTGCCGTAACAATGCCGACAGCTGTTATTTGAAGCCCCACTGTGACGGCCAGTGCCGTCTTCGCGCCAGACCACAGGCGCTCGGCCGACGGCATCGAGAATCTCTTCATGTCAAGCATTGTACGGAAAGCCGACGGCGCAGTCCCTACAAGCGGGCCGTAGACCGAAAAAGAGGGCGATACTGAATCCCCGAAGCGTTCTGCGCGGAATCCCGCCGGAAAGTTAGACGGGTCCGGTCAGGTTACGGAATCGCGCATCCGGTTAAAGAAGCGTGAAGATGGTCGCGGGAAACTGCGCGGTGGGAAAGTGGTCGGTCGTGTTGCTCGCCTCGTTCTCGGACGTTGGATCACGATGGAGTGCTGTGGGCATTAGACTGACCCCATGTCCTCTTTTTCTACTGACGAGGTCGCCCGCATGGCGTCGCTCGCACGCATAGCCCTGTCCAAGGAGGAGATCGAGCGTTTCGCTGGCGAACTGGCCGCTGTGGCCGATGCCGTTGCGCGGGTCTCCGAAGTTGCAACCCCCGAAGTTCCCGCCACCTCGCACCCGATTCCGCTGACGAACGTCATGCGTGAGGACGAGGTTGTCGAAACCCTCGACCGCGAGGAATTCCTCGCGCAGGCCCCGGCAAGCGAAGACGGACGGTTCCTCGTCCCGCAGATCCTGGGGGAGGAAGCATGAGTGAACTGCTGACAAAGACGGCTCTTCAACTTGCCGACATGATGGCGGCTGGAGAAATCACCTCTGTTGAATTGACCAGGGCCAGCCTGGACCGGATCAAGGCGCACAACCCGACGATTATTGCGTTCCTGCACGTCGACGAAGAAGGTGCTCTCGCAACGGCCCGCGAGGTCGACGAAAAGCGCGCGGCGGGGGAGAAGCTGGGACGCCTTGCCGGCATTCCCATCGCCATCAAGGACAACCTCGTTATCCGCGGCATGCCAACCACGTGCGGTTCAAAGATGCTGGAAGGCTGGCTGCCTCCCTACGACGCCACCGTGATTACGAAGATCAAGAACGCCGGCATGCCGATCGTCGGCAAGACGAACATGGATGAATTCGCGATGGGTTCGTCCACCGAGTTCTCCGCCTACGGCTCCACGAAGAACCCGTGGGACACGGAGAGGATCCCAGGTGGCTCCGGTGGCGGTAGCGCCGCGGCCGTCTCCGCGTTCATGGTTCCCCTCGCCCTCGGTTCGGACACCGGTGGCTCGATTCGTCAGCCCGGTTCCGTCACCGGAACGGTTGGCGTGAAGCCCACCTACGGGGCCGTCTCCCGCTACGGTCTCATCGCCATGGCTTCATCGCTGGATCAGGTTGGGCCCGTTGCTCGCACGGTTGCCGATGCTGCCGCACTGCAGGAGGTTATCTCGGGGCACGACGAACTTGACTCGACGTCACTCGATGTCGAGGTTCCCGCCTTTGAAGACATTGTTGCCCAGGTGGGCGCGGACAGGGTCAAGGGCCTGAAGATCGGCATCGTCGAGCAGCTTTCGGCAGATGGCTTCGAGCCCGGAGTTAAGGCGGAATTTGAAGCGACTGTTAAGCGGCTTGAGGATGCCGGCGCGGAGGTCGTTAACGTCTCCCTGCCCTCGTTCGAGTACGCGCTGTCTGCCTACTACTTGATCATGCCGGCGGAGGTCTCCTCCAACATGGCACGCTTCGATGGCATGAGGTTCGGGCTTCGGGCGGATCCCGAGACCGGTCCGGTCACCGCCGAGCGCGTCATGGCAGAAAGCCGTGGCCAGGGATTTGGTGCTGAGGTCAAGCGCCGCATTATTCTCGGCACACACGTGCTGTCGTCCGGTAACTACGACGCCTACTACGGTGCGGCCCAGAAGGTTCGCACCCTTGTCCAGCGGGATCTCGATGAAGCATTCTCGAAGGTCGACGTTCTCGTGACCCCGACCGCGCCGACCACGGCGTTCAAGTTCGGCGAGAAGATCGATGACCCGATGGCGATGTACCTTAACGACCTGGCAACAATCCCCGCGAACCTTGCGGGTACACCCGGTCTGTCTGTTCCGTGCGGGCTTTCCGAAGGAATGCCTGTTGGCTTCCAGATCCTGGCCCCGGCCTACCGGGATGATCTGATGTACGAAGTTGCCGCTGCCGTTGAAGCCAGCGCCGGTGAGATTGCGGGCTCGTGCCCCGCGAAGGAGTGGGAGAACAACTGATGACTGAACTTCTTGAATTCTCCGAGGTCGTCGAGCGCTTCGACCCGGTCCTCGGCATTGAGGTCCACGTGGAGCTCGGCACGAAAACCAAGATGTTTGATGGTGCGCCGAACGCATTCGGCGACGAACCGAACACCCTCGTGACCCCCACGTCGCTGGGCATGCCGGGATCGCTCCCGGTCGTCAACCGCACGGCCGTTGAATACGCGATCAAAATAGGGCTCGCTCTCAATTGCTCCATTGCGGAGATGTGTCGCTTCGCCCGGAAGAACTACTTCTACCCGGACCTGACGAAGAACTATCAGACCTCCCAGTCCGATGAGCCTATCGCCTTCGACGGCTGGGTCGACGTCGAGCTCGAAGACGGAACCGTCGTTCGCGTCGACATCGAGCGCGCGCACATGGAAGAAGACGCTGGCAAGAACAGCCACGTCGGCGGATCCGGTCGCATCCAGGGAGCCGAGTACTCCCTCGTCGACTACAACCGTGCTGGCGTTCCCTTGGTCGAGATCGTCACCCGCCCCATCCCCAACACCGGGGGACGCGCCCCCGAGGTTGCGGCCGCATACGTTCGCACGTTGCGCGATATCTTCCGTGCGCTCGAGGTGTCTGAAGCAAGGATGGAGAGGGGTAACGTCCGTGCCGACATCAACCTCTCGCTTCGCGATACTCCCGAGTCGCCTCTCGGCACCCGTACCGAAACGAAGAACGTCAACTCCTTCACCGCTATCGAGCAGGCCGTGACGTACGAGATGAGGAGGCAGGGCAAGGTCCTGTCCGACGGCGGCACTATCACTCAGGAAACCCGTCACTTCCACGACGAGGATGGCTCCACGTCCTCCGGTCGTGAGAAGTCGGATGCTGACGACTACCGTTACTTCCCAGAGCCGGACCTTGTTCCCGTCGCCCCCTCGAGGGAATGGGTAGAAGATATCCGCCAGTCCCTTCCAGAACTGCCGAACGCCAAGCGCCGCCGTCTTCAGGCGGAATGGGAGATCTCGAATCTCGAGCTACGCGACCTCGTTAATGCTCAGGCGCTCGACATTGTGGAAGCCACCGTCAAGGCAGGTGCTACGCCGGCAGCCGCCCGCAAGTGGTGGACCGGTGTCATTGCCCGCTACTGCAACGAGCAGGGAATCGAACTCGACCAGGCACCCGTCGCGCCAGCAGATGTTGCCGAGCTCGACGGACTCGTTCAGTCCGGCAAGCTCAACGACAAGCTCGCCCGCCAGGCGCTTGACGGCACCCTGGCAGGAGAGGGAACACCCACCGAAGTTGTTGCCACGCGTGGACTCGAAATCGTTTCCGACGATTCTGCCCTAGAAAAAGCAGTTGACGATGCGATGGCAGCAAACCCGGATGTTGTTGAAAAGATTCGCGGCGGCAAGGTCCAGGCAGCCGGCGCTCTCGTCGGTGCAGTCATGAAGACGACGCGCGGCCAGGCCGATGCTGGCAAGGTCCGTGAGATCATCATGTCGCGCTTCGAGTAATCAAAAGCGATGTCAAGAACGGGGTCCCATCGGGGCCCCGTTCTTCACGTCCCGGAGTAAACAGGGCCTTAATAATGAGTGACCCAGATCAGTAACTAGGGTCACCCGAAAATAATTTGACGGTGGGTTGGTTGGGGGCCTAGATTTATGAG